>DATIBL010000098.1:0-15884 GCA_035457505.1 Minisyncoccota bacterium
GAGGATTATCTTTTTGTCGAGAAGGATGGTGTCCGGAGTATGTTTCGCGGAGGATTTTGGTCGCTCGAAGAGAAGGGGGGCATCTATGCCGTCAATGCGACGGTGCCCGGATCATTCACTGGCGTTGCTGTGGGCTTCCGCTGCGTAAAGGAATGAATCCTTTCTGAAAGTTCGCTATACTGACGCCATGCTCCGCATTGCGCTGCTTTTCTTCTTGGCGAGTGTTTTTGTGCCGCATACGGCCTTTGCGGGAACGCTCTCGTTCGTGAGCGATAGGATCTCCGTCGCATCGCCAGGAACAACGACCGCAACGCACGAGATTCAGTTCACTGTCCCGTCGCTGCTCCCGCTTGGAAGTGCGATCGTCGTGCGCTTTGAGCAAAATGGCGCGTCGTTTATGTTTCCCTCCGGACTCGATTTTGCAGACGTCGACCTCTCGATCGCTTCGACGAGCGGCCCGATCAATCGATCCCTCGCCGCCGTCGCATCACCTGTTGCTGACGGCGTTGCGATGGCGTCGGGAACAAGTCCCTCTGTCCGGATCACGCTTGGCGATGCGCCCTCCGGTGCGATTCCTGCGACGGCAACAGCCACAATCCGTATCGGAACGAATGCGACGTTCGGCACGACGGGTGACACGAATATCACGAATCCGACCGCGACCACCTCGTATCGCATTCGCATCGAAACGCGCGATTCTTCCGATGCGCTGATCGATTCAGGGACGGCGATGATCGCGATTGTTGATGAGGTGGGGATGGGGCCGCTTGATACGCGCGATCTTACGGAGGCAGTGATCTCGAATGGATTACCGAATGGCCTTCTTGCACCGAACATTTCCGCGCTGCAGATGTCGTTTCAAACAGACAAGCTTGCGGTCTGTCGGTATTCGACGGTAGCAGGGACGGCATATGCCGCAATGACAGGCACGACGACCTCGTCAAATTTTGGACAGCTGCACCACACGATCGTAACTGGGCTCACCAACGGCGCACAGCGTACCTACTACATCCGCTGTCTCAACAACAGCGGGATCGAAAACACCGCAGATTACGTGATCTCCTTCGAAATCGGCATTGTTCCGCAACCGGGGGTGCAGGCAACGCCGCCTGCGCCGTCCGGCGTGTCTGGCGGAGGCGGGGGAGGAGGCGGACTCTATCTGACCTCCGGCGACGTGACGCTCGACGGATTCGGTCCGCCTGGTGCGAAACTCGTGGTCCTGAAGGATGGTTTGCATGAAAAGGATTCGACCGTCGCAACAAATGGCGGTATCAACGAACAGTTTCTCGGACTCCAGCGCGGAACATATACGTGGGGCGTCTACGCGGTTGATCCGAAGGGACGACGAACCTCGACGTTTAATTCGGTGATCTATCTCATTGCCGGATCGAACAACATCATCGCGCCGATCCACCTTTCTCCTACTATCGGCGCCCCAACGGAAGCGCTTGATGTCGGTGCGAGCTTTGATGTTGAAGGATATGCCATTCCAAACACACCGATCCAGGTCATCATGAATCGGTACAACGAAGCGCTCTCGAGTGCGATCGTGTATGCCTCGACGAGCGCGAACGGAGCCGGGTACTGGAAGGCGCGGATTTCCGGCACAGGGCTCACACGCGGCACCTATGAGGTGAAGGCGAAATCGCTGCTCTCAACAAAGGAGGAAAGTTTGCTTTCGCCGACCGCATATGTCGGGATCGGGGAAGACGCTGCACCGAATTTCTGCGTTCGTTCGGACTTCAATGGCGATGGAAAGGTGAATCTGATCGACTTTTCGATCCTGCTCTTCAACTGGCGCACGACAGACTCGACGACCGATGTGAATCAAGATGGTACCGTGAACCTGACAGATTTTTCGATCATGCTGTCATGCTGGGGCGGGTAATGCAGGATGACCTTCTTGTTGCTTGTCATAAAATGTACAGATATTTATGAAATTCATTCGAGGTCGCATGTTTAAATCAATACTTTGCGCCGCTTCGGTGGTCGCCGTTATCATTTCCGCCCCGCTTGCTCTGGCCGCCACTTCGACGGGATCCGTGCTCGATTACCATACCTTCGATGAAGACTATACTCGGCCGCAGTACGTTTATCATCCGAACGAGTGGGAAGAATGGAACGCGGCGCGCGAGGCAGCTGCGCGGGAGGCTCAGCAGCCGATTGCTGGATATCCGATCGTGCCCGCACTTTCACCGGCGACTCATTCATCAAACGCGGAGCTCGTCGCGCTGATCGCGCGGCTTCAGGAGGAGATCGCACGCCTCGAGCGGCAACTTTCTGAGCTGAATGCGGAGGGCGACCGCTCGGAGGCGATTCTCGTGAGGGGTGAATCGGTGGTACTTTCTCGGACGCTCAGCCGGGGGATGTCAGGATCGGATGTTGAGGCGCTTCAGCGATATCTTTCTCGTGAGCAAGATGTGTATCCGGAAGGGAAGGTCACGGGGTATTTTGGAGATCTCACCGAGCGCGCGGTTGTGCGCTTTCAGGAAAAACACGGACTCGAACCCGTTGGAGTCGTGGGGCCAAAGACGCGTGTGCTCCTCAGCGGTGAGAATGCAACTCCAGTAACTGCGACTCCATCCTTCACTGGTACGATCACTCAGATTTCGGCGTCCACGAGCCCGGAGGTTCTCTCTAGGACATCGGTGCAATCGACGACATCTTCTGTTTACCGTATTCCAACCGGGTACTATCACGGTACGCAAACCTATGTGAGCGAGCCGACAGCCCCAGCTTCAGCTCCAACTTCAATATCTGCTTCTCTTGCTGCGACATCGACTGCATCAACGACGCCTGTTGTTGTGCCCATTGTGCCAACGATCGTGGCTCCTCCCTCAAGCTTAGCGGATATAACCGGACCGACGATTACAAGCCTCACAATCTCTCCGACTCGTACTGCGGTCGGCGGGGCGGTATCGTTCCAGGCGACAGCAGAAGATCCATCGGGAATACAAACAATTGTTTATGATATCGCGTATCCGGGAAGCGGCTACGTCCTTCGCCCGAATTGTAATTTCAACGGCGTGACAGTCGGCACATGTGGATTTGGGGAGTCGATCGACCATGGGATCCAAAATCCTAGTCTTCTTGGTGAATACACTATCTCGATTCGCATTGTCGACATGCTCGGAAATGTTGCCGCGTATTATCCCAATGGCACGGTGACGAATGGGATTACGCCGACTCACTCCCACACCATCCCTGTTATTACGGTCGTTGCTCCTGAGTAGAGGTTTTGTCCCCGCGTTATGCACATCGTACTCGACGCGGTGGTGCGAGCTTCGGTATAATGAATGCGATATACGACCGCATCACTCTTGGAGGAGGGCGTGCGATTATGAGGGGTAATATGTAACACATGAGTTCTTTCTTGCAAAAGCTCAAAGGCAAAGGCGTCTCGCTCGATGAGCACGAGGGCGATCATGCTGCAGCTGGGAGCGCTCCGGCGAAAACCGAGGCTCCGGCTGGCGTCATGCAGCTGCCAGTGGACGTCAAACAAAGCGACACGGAGATCATCATCTTCGCGCAGGTTCCCGGTGTCGAAGTGCAGAACATCGACGTGTCAATCGAAGGCGACAACGATGTTATTACTATTCAGGGACAATCGCACCGTCCCGAGAGCATGCTCGGCGGCGCGGCGGCACACCCAGCTTCCGATGCCACTGGTGTGGCGATTCACACCGGACCTGCCCAGGCCGACGATCATAGTGGCTTCGCGCTCGAGGAATGCGTCTGGGGAAAATTCTTTAAGCAGATCATTCTTCCGAACGAAGTCGATGCTGCGAATGCGCAGGCAAAGGTGAAAGACGGCGTGCTTCTTCTGCGCCTCCCGCTCAAAGGCCACTCGACGAACAAAATCAGGATGCAAGTCGAAAAAATGGACGCCGCATAACGCGTTGCTCTCCTCCTTCTCCGTATGCGCATCGTCCTCCGACAGTGTGGGATGCTTCTTGCGACGGCGCTCCTCTTGGTGCCGTCCTTCGCGTTCGCCGCTGCGGAGCTCTCGTTCTCTCCCGAAAGCGGATCGTACGGCGTCGGGAAAACATTTACGGTCAATATTGTCGTCGACTCTGGCGCGGACAAATTCAACTCTGCAAATGCGCAGATCAGTTTTGATAAGGATCTTTTGTCGGTGCAAAGCGTCTCGAAGACGAATTCTGCTTTTTCGCTATGGGCGGTAGAACCATCATCTTCAAATGCACAAGGGACGGTCAATTTTGAGGGAGGGAACACGTCTCCGCTTTCGGGCAAGAAGACGTTGCTTAGCGTCACATTCAAGGGCCTCAAGGAGGGAAAAGCCTCTGTGCGTTTTGCGAGCGCGAGTGTGCTTGCTGCTGATGGAAAGGGGACGGACATCAGCGGAACCAAGAAAGAGGCAAGTTTTGATATTTCGGCAAGTGCAACAGAGTCCGACCCGGCACCCGCACAGCCTGTGGTACCTCCATCGAGTCTCGACGTGCCGGTTCCCGAAGCGCCGGTCATCCAATCTCCTACGCATCCTGACGAACAAAAATGGTCGAATGCACCGAAAGCGAAATTCACCTGGGAGCTTCTTGATGACGTGACGGCGCTCCGCCTCGCGTTTGATACAAAGGAAAAGACCGTTCCCACGACAAGCTACGATCCCCCGATCCCAGATCGCGAGTTTGAGACGCTCACGAATGGAACCATGTATTTTCATCTGAGGTTTCGGAATGAAGGCGGGTGGGGTCCGACGACGCACCGCAAGATCCTCGTGGATACTGCTCCGCCGGAGCAATTCGATCTCACGGCAACCGTCGATGCATCGTCGACCGGTGTCGTTCTCCTCACCTTTGTCGCGACCGATACGCTCTCCGGGATCGACCGCTACGAGATCCTTGTGGATGGAGGAAATCCGACCAAGCTTGCGCGGGCAGACCTGAAACCGGAGGGATACAAGCTCGCGAACGTTCCTGGCGGCGAGCGTACGATCACTGTGAAGGCGTACGATAAGGCAGGGAACAGTACCGATGCAGAGGCCAAGGCGACGGTTCCAGAGGCTCCGCCGCCCGCTGCGCCAGTTGAGGAAGAGGAGGAAAAACCCCTTGATTGGGGGCTGATTCGGCAAGTCATACTTGTTGCGATCGTGGCATTTTTGATCGGATATCTTATCTATGAACGTCGGGCTTTTGCGCACGAAAAGTACCTGGCGAAGCGTGAAGCAGATGAACTGCGCGACGAAATGGCATCAGTGATCGCTGCGCTTCGTGAGGAAGTGGGTGAGCAAGTCGGATCGTTGTTCCAAAAGCCGAATCCCTCTGCGCGCGATCGCGAAGTGATGGAAAAGATCAACGAAGCCGTGGATCTTTCAGAAGAGATTTTGGCGAAGGAGGTGGAGGACGTGCGCAAGTACCTCATGTAGGAAGCGAACTCAATTCCTGGAGTATTTCTCGACCTTCCCTCGGAAAGTCGGGTCGTCGTATGCTGCATACGTCTCTCCGGCATTTTCTCGGTCCAGGCCGTCGAACTCCTCTCAGGAATTGAGGTCGCATCCCGTTGAGTGGTGTGTCGACCCAATCCTTCAGACGATCACCCCATGCCTCGGATCTCATCGATCGCATGAGGTTCAAGGAAGTATGTCGTCGGGATCCATCCAGGCGATCGGCTCTCGTTGTTGTCAGTTAGACATTTCCTCAGTCCAAGCCTTCGAACTCCGCGCAGGAAATACGGCTGCATTCTGGAAAGTGTACCGCTGACGTATCTCTTGGCTTTCCTTCCGAAAGTTTGGTCGAAGTATAGGAATACATCTTCCGAACATTTCGTCAGTCCAAGTCGTCGGGGTCTATCCAGGCAATCGGCTCTTGTGCCAAAGTGCCCGCGTTTCCTCCCATAGATGCAAATTGTTTGCGTTTGAAATGTTGGGGTAGGACAGATTTCTTTGGGGAAGGATGCAATTTCCCTCGAATTTTGCGTGGTTCTGCTGTGCGTGCGTGCGTGTGTGCGGAGAACGTGTGGACAACTTTTTGTGCTGTCCATAAACGTTGCCGTTGAGCCCTCGTTTTCCGTGAAATTTCTTAGGATTATAGCCGTTTTTTGAGCATTTTCCTGGTAAAATATTGAGGTGTCCAGCCTGCCGAAAAGGTAGGGTGGCATCGTTTCGCATGGAGGACCTCATGAGGAGAATAGTGGCGTTCGGCGCGCTCGCGATCAGGGCGGTGCGCGCACGTTTTCGTTATGTTCTCGCTCTTGTTGCGATCATCGTACTCTTCTCTGCCGCAGGTTTTGTGATCGCAGAGCGCGAGGCCGTGCTGTATGTTTTTCCGAACATGATCGGCGGAGAGGGATGGGAAAATCCTGATGGCGCCTTGATCCAGGATTACTCCCCGGACGCGCAGTTCGGCGATGTTGCTCGCGATGCGTCCGCATGGGTTGCGATGGGAGAGCTCAAAGAGGCTGCGCTGACCCCCGTTGAAAACACTCAGGGTGCGATGCCCGAGGAAGGTGAGCCGCAACCCGCTGCGCCAGTATCTTCGGAGTCTCAATCCGAACCGACTGATGATTCGGCTGAGTCCAATGTCCCCGCAGCAACTCCCGATGCTTCTGCTGCTCCCGCCTCGGCCGAACCGCCACTCTCAGAACCGTCTCCGTCTGAGAGCGCTCCGACCGATGGAGCACTGCGTACTCCCAGCACGTTCACCGATCTCATTGCGACGTTCGCCTCCGCACCGCGCGCCTTTGCGCAAGATCTGATGCCCGCTGCCACGATTGAATCGGCAGATCAGAACAGCGTTCCAGAAGGCGCGACAGACAGCGTTTCGTCGGATGATCCGATGGCTGCACCGGAAGTGTTTTTGCCAGCCAGTACAGAAACGTCGACTCCCGCTGGAACCGAGACGGCCTCGACGTCGATCGAGGGGATCGTTGATCGCGTACTGGATGCGATCCGCGAGGATGACCGCGCTCCGGCGTCGGCGCGGTCCGTTGCACTCTGTGTTACGGTCGGCGTTCCCTGTCGGTTGCTCGAGTTCTCTGGCTTCGGGATTGGCGGTGCACTTGAGGGTCGCGTGTTCTCCGGCGCAACGCTCGAGGTTTCTGTCGCCTCTCTTGGAGGCGAAGCGGATGGCATCCATGATACCCTCATTGCGCGTGCGTATCACGATGGAGTTTGGACCTTGCTCGGGGAGGAGGAGCTTTCCGAAGAGCGTTCCGGCGCAACGCGCGGTGGATATCTTTCGTTCCCGCTTGATCCGATCGATGCATGGGAAGATCTCGACGATCTGACGCTCGTGATCGAGTACGTGAATGCCTCCGGTGCTGCAGCGGAAGTGCGTGTCGATAGTGCATGGATATCGGCAACATACGAGGCCGCTGATTTGCTCGACACAGAGAGTACATCGCCGGCGAACGTGATCCGCACGCTCGCGGTGAAGGATGCTGCGATGCGCGCTGATCGACGAGATACCCTCGCGCTTCCTGATCGTTCGGCTGTGCGTTTTGTTCATGCCAGCGAGCGTGCGAACGCGAAGCTTCTGATCAAGACCGATCGGGAGACCTATCGCGCGCTCGGGAGCATAGAGACGTACTTCAACGTGACGAATCTCTCTTCGGAGCCGGAAGAATTCCACCTTGAGTTCCATGCGCCGACCTCTTCTGCGCGCTTCCGCACGCTCGAGCGCTGGACGCGCGGAGTGCCGATCTCCGTCGCGACGCTCGCAACGAAGCCGGTTGCCTATTTCTGCGAGAGCGGATGGATGGCGACGACGTCGGAGGAAACACGCTATGCCTGTGCGATGCCCGAGGAGGTTCGCACGTGCGATGAGCTCAATCAGGATGGGACCAACTGCGTTGCTGGCGGAGCGCGCACCGATGTCGGACTCGAGACAATCTCGCGTGATGCATGGAAGCCGCTTCTGCTTGATCGGGGATCGTTCCGCGATGAGAGCGGACTGTTCGCCCGTGCGATCGAAGCTATTGTCGGAGAATTACCAGAGGATGCGATCCCTGATGCGGCTTCTGAGCGGTCGTATGCTCCCGAGACGATCCTCCTCGCTCCTGGACAGACGGCGTACTTCCGTGCAGCGATCGATGTGCCGATGAATGCGCGCGGAGAATTCTTCATCGAAGCGGCGGCACGTTCCGGCGCGTTCGGTCTCGTGGATCTCGGATGGGAAGGTTCGTGGAATTGGCGCATCCCGATCGCGATCGATCAAAGCGGACTTGCTGAGGCGATGCAGTTCGTTGTGCCGGTCGATCTCTCGCTTGCGCCCGACGCGTTCTGGTCGCGCGTGATGGAGAGCGGAGCAGATATTCGTTTTTCCGATGCGCTCGGAACGCGCGAGTTGCCGTTCTGGCTTGCCGACTGGGATCGCGAACGCCGCGAGGGAAGAGCGTGGGTCGCGATCGGCGCACCATCGCATGGAACGAGCACGATGATCCAGCTCTACTACGGCGATCCCGACGCGACTCCGATCTCCGATCCGATCCTCCCGTTCCGCACTGATGTTCCGACCCCGCGCTATCGTTTGCTCGGGTCGTCGCAGTCCGATGTGACCGTGCACGTTCTTGCGCTCGCAGATGGCGTGACTGCAGGTTTCTCCGACGGGGAGCTCAAGGTGCTCTCGCGCGGAGAGAGCCTCGTTGCCGATGTCCCTGCCGGATCGATCGTACGTGCGGATGGTCCGATCGAGGCATCGGCATATGCGCCTGAGGCGAGCGCGTGGCTGGTGCCGTATTCGTATGCCGGGGAGCAGTTCATGACCGTCGATCCGTCGATCGCGCGCATGCTCGAACCCGCACTTGCGGAGGCCGAGCGGAGCATCGATTTTCTTCCGCTCGGCGAGACGGAGCGCGAGATCGTTGATGCGGACGGAAACGGAGAGGGGATCGATGTGATTCCCAGCAGTACCGTTTCGATCCCGCTTCCGGATAGCCGCTCGGCGCGCTTTCTCTCCGACGGTCCTGTCCTTGCAGCGCTTGCGATGGACGCGTCGCGCGTCCCGCTTGCTCCGATCGCAGGCGAGCCGCTCCTTGGACTCGCACTCGGACGCTCGGTGATCGGTGCATTCTCGGATGGAACAGGATTCACGGTATTCTGCGAGCGCGGGATCCGCCGCGATATCGACGGCCGACGCGCAGGTGCGGTCGTACAGAACGATTCCTGTGCGATCGGATCTGGCGAAAATGCGGATGCGTTTCGGATCGCTCCGACACGTGGCGCACTCGCACTCGCGTTCATGGATCCTCTTCGTGTTCCCGAGGCTGCTCCGCGAAGCGCTTGGAGCGCGCATTATGCGCTTCCTGATGCGACCGATCGCATCATCGTACTCTGCGATGGCGATCGATCGACCGAGGTTGGCGTATTCGCACCGACACGCACGCTGCTTGCATCGTCCACCTGCGTTGCACGCGGCGCGTTCCCGGCGCATGCGATCATCGATGCGCCGCTCGGTACGGTGTTTCCCGCATCAAGCGATGTCCGTTCGCTCGATATCCCTTCGCGGACGTTCGGATTGTATGTGCGCTCCGCCGGCTCCGATCCCTCGCGCGGCACTGTGCGGATGCAGGGGAGCGTCGGATCGCGCGGTGCGACGCCCCTCTCTGCCCCGGCGCTTTTTGGCGGCGAAGAGTTCGTTATCCCTGGTGAGCATCGCCTGCTCGACCGCAACGATGATGGAGAACCCGTCGTCCATGCGAACGATCTGGTCATTGAGAAGCGTGAATTTTCAGCTCGCGAAAAGCCGACGTTCACATTTCGGTATCGCGATCGCGCCGAGGGTCCGATCGACAGCATCCGCGAAGCGTTCGGCGCACGGCCATTTGTCGTGGAGCGCGTGCGCGTCGTTCATCAGCACCTCGGAGAGATTCCGGTCACGGCTGAAATTGTCTATGGGGAGGGTTTCGAGTGGACGCTCACGCTTGCTGACGGAATGGAAAAGCTTCGTCCGGGAAAATATCGCCTCGAGGTCACGATCGATGACTCCGGCGAGGAAGTGACGGACGCGTTCGATTTCTTCTTCGGCGTCTTGGCACTCAACACAGATCGCTCGGTCTATGTACCCGGCGACACGATGCATCTTGCGATGGGTGCGCTTTCCGACAACGGCAATACGATCTGCGATGCGCGTTTGAAGCTCTGGATCCGCGACCCCTCCGGCGTCGAGACCGAAATTCCAGTGAAACAAAGCGGGATGTGCAACGGCAATAACATCGTTGACGTGCCGGATTACACTGCGGACTATCCTGTTGCTGCAACTGGACTCTATCGCATCAAGCTTGTCCGTTTCGATGGCGAAGAGAACATGGCCGCGCAGTCGGAGGAGGAGATCGAGGTCCGAGAGTCAGTGCCGTACGTCGTCGAACGTTCTGGTCCGACGCGTATTTACCCGCTCGCGCACTATCCGATGACGATCACGATCCGCGCGCTCCGTGATTTTTCGGGACGCGTGATCGAGAAGATTCCTGGGGATTTTACGGTGATCGATCGCGGAAACGCCGATCTCGAGCGAGAAGGCGATGCGATCACGGCTTCCTGGGATCTCACAATGCTCGAGGGAGAGACACGGACGTTCACCTATACTTTCGATGCACCCGATCGCAGTCCGTATCTTTTCCGCGTCGGTCCGTTAACGCTTGCCGCAGATGAGGGACCAGGCTTCGTTGAGGCCCGCACGTGGCAGATCGCGTCTGACGCTGCGGGAAAGATGATGATCTACTGGGATCGCGCATATACGCCGACAGGATGGACGTGCGTGTCGTGTCTGACGACCGATCCGTTCTATCAGCGTTTTGCTGTCGGATCGTCGACATTCGGTGGTTCGGGAGGAACTGCAACGCATACGCCGACCGCCGCAGCGACAATCTATGTGACGGCCTCAACTGGTGTTGGTCCGAATACGACGAACAACACCAATAATGCTCCGCTCAATCACACACACACACTGACGCCGCAAATCGGAGCAGCATCAAATAATCCCGCATATCGGGAACTGCGTGTCTTGCAGTCGAATAGTGCCGGCGACCCGGCTTCGATTCCGGGTGGCGCTATCGCGATGTTCGATATCGCGTCCTCATCGCTGCCGTCCGGCTGGTATCGTTACGCGCCGCTTGACGGACGGTTCCCTCGTGGCGAGAACGGATCAGTCTCGACTGGGGGATCGGCGACGCACACGCACACGGCGACCGGAACGCTCTCAACCTCTGTCGGATCCGGGTTTCGTTCACAGACGAACGTCGCATCAGGGGCAAGCGTGACGCATACACACACGCTCTCTGCAACGACCACCACCACAATGAACCACGAGCCCCCGTACGTCGAAGTGCTCTATGCGCAGCTTCCGGCGACCTCTACTCCATCAAATTACATGATCGGCATGTGGGACAATACTCCGCCTGATGGATGGGTCTCACTTTCAGACGAAGCTGGTACGTTCAGCGGAAAATTCCTTAAGGCGTCGACAACCTATGGTGCGACCGGTGGATCGTCGAGCCATGCTCATGGTGATCTCTTGAATGCTACGACCTCGGCTCCGTCTGCGACGAACAACTACAACGCTAGCGCATCGAACGCACAGGCGCCTGGGACGCATACGCATCAGATCGACATCACCGGTTTTTCGACCGACGACCACACCCCGCGATATGTCGAGGTGGTCTTTGCCAAACGCTTAAGCGGCATCGTGCTCTATGCGCAGAACACGTATCGTATTTACGCAAACACAAATGCGATCACCCCGACCGATCCCTGGCCGACCGGTCCATCGGACCTTGATGAAAATACGCCGATCAATTCAGCGGCGATCTCAACAAAACCCGGAAGCATCGTGCGATTGCGCATGTCGCTTGGAGTTGCAAACTCGACTTCGACGCCGGGCATTGATGCATTCAAGCTCCAGTATGCGCAAACGACAGATTGCGCAGGGACCCTGAACTGGTCGGATGTGTCCTCGGTTGGGTCGACGACTGCGCTTTGGAGAGGATACAACAACGCGGCTGTCACCGACGGCGCGACGCTTGCATCGCTCCTCCTCTCGACGGCGTCGTCCACCGAATCGTATACGGAAGCGAATCCTTCGACGACGACGCCGAACCAGATCGACATCGGCAAGGAGGGCGAGTGGGACTGGGTGGTCGAGCAGCATCTCGCGAATGCTGGCGTGAATTATTGCTTCCGCATGACACTTTCTGATGGCACGCCGCTCAATACGTACGCGGCATATCCCGAGATTCTCACGAATGCCGCGCCGAATCAGGCAGAGCTCTTAGCGCTCTTTGACAATGAGAAGATCGGCACGACATCGCCAGCGTTTACCTTTTCGGCGAGCGATCCGGAAGGCAATGATCTCGACTATGAGATCCAGATCGACACCTCAAGCATCTTTGCCGCACCGGTCGTGGACCGCGATTCGACGGTGAATCCGGAACTGTTCGACAATGTCTCCAATCCGGTGAATAAGGCGCCGTTCAACTCAGGCGATACGATCACCACGCAGGTCACCGGCCTCTCGAATAACACGACCTATTGGTGGCGTGTGCGGGCGAAAGATCCGAATGGGTCCAATGCTTGGGGGGCATGGTCCACTGCGCGCAGCTTTACGACCGATACCACGGTGACCGTTTCGACCTGGTTCCAGACCACCGATCCGCAGTTCAATAACGGGAACACGCTTGTCGGAGTTGAAGCAACGACGACAGACAGCGTGACGCTCATCTCCGGATCGACGACCGGCGCGTTCTACGGCCCGCTCATCGATTTCGACGTGCGCACGATCGGCACCGTCTGGGGGTCGCTCGCGTTCAATGATCTTGAGAGTGCGGGGGATATCAAATACCACCTCGAATATCTTTCTGCGACCGACACCTGGGCACTGATCCCTGATGGCGACCTTGGCGGAAATCTCGCCGGATTCGACGCATCTCCCGTCTCGCTTTTATCTATCGACCCGAATACCTACGATCGCATCCGTATCCGCGCGGACTTCACGAATATTGCAGGGTCGCCGCGGTTGAATGATTGGACGCTTTCCTGGGGCTTCACGGTCAATACGCCGACTCTGTATGTTCCGTTCGATAACGCCATTGTTTCGACCACCACGCCGGTCTTTGAATTTCTTGCGACCGATCCGCAGTCAGACTCGGTGACCTATCAGATCTCTTGGTCGACATCGCCCTTGTTCACTTCGTCGACGACCCGCGAATCCAATTTTCACGCGGGATTCCAGAATCTCTCGAACCCTCCCGACACCGATCCGTTTGATTCCGGAGGACGCATGCGATTTACGGTGCAGGGAGCCGATGCGCTGACCGGCTCATCGACCTATTTCTGGCGCGTTCGCGCGCGCGATCCTCTGGGCGGCAATACGTATTCGTTCTGGTCCGATGTGTGGAGCCACACGGTAAGCACGACGACCACGGTTGCGACATGGTATCAGACGGCTGATGGGCAATTCGATACCGATGCGCTCACGAGTTTCGAGATCTACGGCGCCGGATCGCTTCGGGTGGCGACAAATACCGGCGAGGCGATGATCGCGTATGGCGAGGGAACGGTGCAGACGCCGCGCTACCGGATCTGGAATGGAACTGCGCTCGGCGGCGAATCCTCTGCGCTCGGCGTTGGGGCGACGATCCAGTGGGTTGTCTTGCGGGCCTCGAGTGTGATCGGGGAATATATGCTGGCGACGCTCGGCAGCGATCGCGACGTGAATGTGCAGGTGTATGACGATGGTGCGTGGGGGAATGCAATGGAGATGACTTCGTCTGCGCCATCGCTCTCGACGCGAGGATTCGACGTGGCATATGAGACGCTCTCCGGTCGGGCGCTTGTGGTGTCCTGCGACGGGAACGCCGATCCGTCGTACCGCATCTGGGACGGCGCGGCGTGGGCAGCGACCGGAACGATCGACGTGACCGGCTCGAACAACTGCGAATGGGTCCGCCTTGCGTCCGATCCTGTGTCCGATGAGATCATTCTGCTCGAGCGCGATACCGGATCGCGCTATGAGGCGCAGGTGTGGAATGGAACAAGCTGGGGATCGACGACCACGCTCGGCTCGATGATCGAGTTCGCACACGAGGGAATGGCCGTCGAGTATGAGGAGAGCGGGAATCAGGCAATCATTGCGGTGTCGAACGGCGGCAATGCGAATTTCACTTGGAGCGCTTGGAACGGGACGTCGTGGTCTGCACCGGCCACCCAAGGCCTCGGCGACGATTTCGAGTGGGGGAACCTTCGTCGCGATCGCGGGTCGGATGCAATGACGCTCTGCTATGTCGATCACGACAACGACATCGGAGCCGTGCGCTGGAATGGCGCAGCGTGGATCGCTTTCGTGGAACTTGAGACAGCAGGGGCGACGAAGGATGGGCGCGATGTCGATTGCGTGTACGAGAACACGGCGGGCCGCGATGCGTTCTCGTTCGTCGGCTACAGCGATACGACGAATACGCGCTATCGCTATTGGAATGGCGCGGCGTGGCAAGCGGAGGCATCGATCTCGACGATCGCGAACACCTTTACCGATCAGCTCGCCCGCGCGATGGATGATCGCATCCTCGGCGTGTTCTTCGAGAACGCGACGCTTGATCTCGAGTTCTCGGATTGGAACGGGACGGCATGGAGTGCAACGCAGACGATCGAGGGGAGTCCCTCGGTGACGACATCGCCATACGGAGAACCCTTCATGATCGCAACGAAGAATCCGCCGACCCGGGCGACGATCATTTCAACGTCGATCGATTTCGACGACGGCGTGTCGCCGGCGTGGAAGCGGATCAGCTGGTCGTCCTCGCAATATGGCTCAAGCACACTCGCGATCCAGGTCGAATATCTCAACGCCTCCGGGACCTGGGCACTCATTCCCGACTCGGACCTTCCGAATAATTCTGTGGGGACGACGACAGGTCCGATCTCGATCGGCTCGCTTGATACGGTGATCTACAATCAAATCCGACTGCGCGGCAGCGGCACCTGCGTGCTCGGCGCGTGTCCGTATCTGCATGACTGGCGCGTCGAATGGGCCGAGGGGATCCGAATTTCCGGAACTGCGAAGGAGCACAATCTTACGACAAACGTGTTGAGCGGCACGGTCGGCGTCGCCGTGAATGGCAATTTGCAGGTCGGAAAGACCGGAACGATCGTGAACGGCGATTGGTTCATTGACAACGTGACAGTTTTCCCGAATCAGATCATTACGCTTTTTATCGATTCCGGTGCGGACGCGAATGAAGCCGTGACGGTCGGAAAATATACCACTGCGGGAGATATCGGCGGATTCGTGCTCGCAGAGCGCTGGGTCACTGTCGGCTCTGCGTCGACCACCGCATCACATACGCTCGCCGACCTCAGTTCCTACGACAACTCCGTCTCTGGTGACGAGGATCTCTTCTTTGATGTCGGCGCAGGCGGCGATTTTACCGCGTGCGTGGTGACGGGCTGCGGCGACGCGAGCGTGCGCGTGCTCGCGGGGAATACCTTCCGCCCCAATGCATCGACAGGAAAGACACTCAACATGTTCGACATGCGGCTTGAGGGTATCCTCGCGTCCGATGCGAATACATTCAAACTTGGCGGGCATTGGCGCAATCTCGGCACCCTGCTCGCGCACACATCGACATTCGTTTTCAATGCGACGACTTCGACTCGAACGATCGACTCGACGGGCGCAGCGCAGTCGATCTTCTACAACGTCACCTTCGGCGAGTCTGGGAGTACGGCGCAGTGGAATCTTTCATCGCCCCTGACGGCCACAGGAACAACCGCGATCTCCTTCGGAACACTGTCGCCCGGCGCGAATGCGCTCACGCTCGAGGGTGATCTCACGATCGGCGCGAGTGGAATCTTCGCAAAGGGGAGTGCAACGACGACCTTCTCCGGCGCGACGGCGAAGACGTGGACGGATAATACAGCCTCCAAACAGGATCTC
>DATIBL010000099.1:0-5818 GCA_035457505.1 Minisyncoccota bacterium
TCCCGCAGCCACGAGCGCAAGCAGAAATGCGATCAGCGCGAGCGTCCAGAGGATCGGATTGCCCGCAAGCGTGATCTGCCGCGTGCCGTCATCCGAGAGCCAGAGGGGAAGCTTTGCGAGTCCGAGCGACCAGGTGAGGGGATGCGGAGAGGGTGCGATTGTCCGAGTATAGTCGTCGGAGTCGTTTATGAGGAACATCGCAGTATGCAGATCAAAGATTGCCTGAAGTGTTTGAGATCGATCGCCGGGAAGCATGATCTCCATTCCGTTTTTCGGAAATAATGAGGTCACCACAGGCTCGGGATGGCCCCCCATCGGAAACGCACTAAAGAACCACACAAACGCTGCCACATACACTCCGAGCGCTGTTGCTGCCACTCCTGCCGCACTCACGAACCTTCGTGCGAGCAAGAGCGCAAAGATCCCGGTCGCCAAGAGTCCGAGCGCGGTCCATTTGGTCGCGATCGCTGCACCAAAACACGCTCCGGCAAGAACCGCACACGCGATCCGTACGCGGCGATCAGTGGCTTCTGCTCCTGCAAGCGCGAGCGCGATCCCTGCAAACCCGAATGCGAGCAGCATCATGTCCGGCACCATGATCCGCGAGAAGATCACAAACCCCGGTTCGATCGCAGCAAGTACTCCCGCGACGCTCGCCCATGGAGGTGCAAGCCCGAGCCCCCGTCCGATCGCATACAGAAGCACCGGCAGAAGCGTTCCGAAGAATGCCATCAGGAAACGCAGCGGCAGATATGGAAAATCCTCGAACGGCGCATTCGTCCGCCATTCGATCGCGGTGGTCTGGAAAGGGAATTCCCCGGCGATGGTGGCGAAGAGAGAGCGGGCGAAGTATGGATGCGGATCGATCCATGGAACACCCTCGACAATGCGAATCGCGTTGTTTGCATAGATCGCTTCATCAAAGACCGCTCGCGACGGTTCGGCGATCGACGGAAGCCGGAGAAGGAGCGACAAGAGCGCGATCACGCCAATGAAGAAAAGGTCCTTCGCATTCCAGGAAGTGCTGAGAGACCTGAGACTGGTTCGTGCGAAAAACGTTGACATGGGTGGGGCTAACGCGCCAGCACATTCGCGTACACTCCGGCGTGCTCGATCGTGCGGATCGCATCGGCCGGGCTTTCTTCGGGAAGTTCCGTGAGTGCACCGGTGTCCTCGTCGATCAGCGCAAGCGTGTATGATTCCTTCCAGAGCCGCGCAAGCAGCGCTTCTGGGTCGCTCCCGCGTGCGCGCAGCCGCTCTGGCACCATCTCAAAGAGGATCGCGGGATGATCGCGCGCGATCAACTCCGATGCTCCGGCGATCGCTTCCGGCTCGAATCCTTCGACGTCGATCTTGATCGCATGAACTTTGGGCGAGCCGAGCGGTTTCAGCGCATCATCGACGCGTTCGATCCGCACGGTGATCGCGCTCGTGTAGTCGGACCCCGCCACCAGCGAATGCCGTCCTTTGTTCGATGGATGCAGATGGAGTTCCGCCTGGCCCGGTTCCACGCCAGCAGCGCTTGAGAGGAGCGTCACGCGATCCGCGAGCGCGTTTGCAAGCACGCTTCGCTCAAAATGCGCGTGTGCGTTCGGCTCCGGCTCAAACGCGATCACTCGCACGGCGGGATTTTCTGCTACGGCGAGCATGGTGAAGTATCCGACGTTCGCGCCGATGTCGAGTACCGTGAGTCCTGTTGCATCGCGGACGAGATCGCGCCACACGCGAACGGTTCCGGGTTCGTAGACGCCGAGTGCGAGCGAGCCCGAGACGACCGCATCGCTCTGGTCGAGTGAGAGGCGATAGGGTCCGACAGGGATCGTCTCCGGGATCTGCGAGCGGAGCAGCGCATCGATCGCCGCGCCGACGCCGGGGATCTTGCGCGCGCTTTTGTATGCGATGCCTTGAACCTTGGCCGGGACGAATCCAAGTAGCGTTCCGAGCGTGCCCCGTGCGGGTTTCTGGCTTCCGTGCTGTGTCTCCTCCTTCATTTGGCGATTATAACACGCTCGAGAACATCATCGGACCATAGGTTTGCGGGAGCAGCATGAGGAAAATGAACGAAATCGGCACAAGGAGGGTGAGGAACACGCGGCGCGTGAAGATCGGTCCGATCTCGCGTTCGCTCACTTCACGGAGCTTCGTAACGGCAAATGGCGCGAGCAGATAGAGGAAGACAAGCGCGGGGAGATAGTGATACGGATACATGGGGCGGTTGATCAGAAGGAACGGCACATAATTCCCCACGAAACATGCGATGAGAAAAAGCACAGCTTTTGTTCGCTCGTCGATCCCTTCGTGCGCAGCTCGTGTTCCGAGCGCGGCGAGCTGCCGAGCGGTGAGCGCAAGCAGAAGCGCGAGGGCAAGAGCAAACACCGCGATCCATGCGTACGGATTTCCCCAAAAGACGATCGATGCATGGGTCGGGTCGTCTTTCCAGAAGATCATCGGATTGCGTGCGAAGGGCCAGCTTGCCGCCCCGGGTGCTTCGAGCGTATGCGCAAGGAAATTCGGGTCCGCATTCACTGCCGACATCCCTGCGTGGAATTCGGGGAGGATCGCAAGCGCACCCGAGAGACTGGTGGGGAAAACGATCGTGCGCACGCCGGGCGCATCCACATGCGGGAGGATCTGCTGCATCGGACCGCCGGAGGGAAATGACGCAAAGAACGCCAGGAACACGCCGACGTATACAAGCGGAACCACGATCAGCGTCATGGCGAGGAGCGCGAACCGTCGCTTCCATATATAGAAGAGTCCCATCGCGCCGAGCAAACCGAGTGCCGTCCATTTTGACGCGATCGCAAGGCCGATCAAGATCGCGCTGGTGCCCGCAAGCAGATATGCGCGCCACGCGTGCTGGCTTCGCGCCGCAGCAATACCGACTGCGAGGGCCGAGAATTCAAGCGTGAGAATGATCGTGTCTGGGAGCATCGCACGCGAATAGACCACGAGTCCGTTGTCGAACGCCACGAGTGCTGCGCTTGCGATGGCGAATCCTTTTGGCGCGCCGAGTCCGCGCGCAATTGCATACGTTGCACCGACGAGCGCGATACCAAAGAGCGCAACCATCGTGCGAACGCGAACATACGGGAAATCTCCGAGTGGGGTAAACGGCTCCATGGTGATGAAGCGCGTGTCGAATGTTTCGCCTGCGATCACGCGCGCAAAAAGCATTTTCACGAACGGCGGATGGATGTCGAAGTACGGTACGCCATCGAGCGTTTGCACCGCGAAGTTTGCATAGATCGGCTCGTCAAAGATCGCGACGCGCGGCTCCGCGATCCCGGGGAATCGGAGGAGTGCGGCAGCGGCGACGACCAAGAGGATCGCTGCAAGTTCTGTTTTTCCGAAGCGTGCAAGCAGTTGTTTCATTGAAAGCGCTGATGAAGAAAAACTTCGCCGAAGCCGTATGTTGTCGGGGCGAGAATAAGGAATCCGACTCCGCAGAGCAAAAGCAGCCCTCCCGCGAGCGCGGCGATCGCCTTTTTCGATAATCCGATCGAGAGGAGCCATGGCGCGATCACCTCGCTCCAGGCGAACGGCGCGGCGAGATAGGCGAAGAGTGCGGCGACCATATAATGATAGAGATACATCGGCCGCTCGATCAGGAAGAACGGAAGGTAGTTTGCGGCAAAGGCAAAGACGAAGAACCCAAGCCACCGCTCGCGATCGGAAAAGATCGCCCTCCGGACGAACGCCCGGGCGAGGAGTGCGATTGCTGCAGCGAGAAGTGCGAGGTAGGTGATCGTCCAGGGAAACGGATTTCCGCGATAGATGATGAGGTTCCCGGTTGGATGCGACCAGACGAGAAATTCTCCTCCGAATGCGAGGGGCCAGAACACGGGTCGCGAAAGGTCTGCGGCATTCTCGGTTCGCACGACATCGGCTGCACGATCTGCATTCCATATCGCGCGATGCGTTCCGAGAAATGCGTCCGGGTACGCTTCAATGCGCGAAGGGAATGCGGCCTCAGAAATACCCGGCACATCGGCAAAGGGGCCAAATTGCTCCGGCGCGATCGTGCCGCCAGTCGGATACCACGCAAAGAAGTACGCGGCGAACACAGCAAGGTAGATCGCAAGCGCGGTCGATCCGCCAAGGATGATCGGCAGAATACTCCGCCGAGAGCGAGCAAGCACGAAGAGCGCAACTCCGAGCAGTCCGAGCCCGGTCCACTTCGTCGCGACTGCGAGTCCGCCGAGGATGCCAACCGAGATCGCATGGAGTTCGGGCCGCTCGCGGAAGAGATCCCGCGAGAGTGCGACTGCGACCGCGCCGATTCCGAACGCGAGGAGCAGCGTATCCGGATGCATCGTGCGGGCATAGAGTATGAGACTCGAATCGAATACGGCGAGTCCGGCGGGGATGGCGGCCGCGATCGGCGGAAGATGTGCGGACCGCGCGATCGCATAGAGGGCGATCGGAATCGCCAGCGACACCAGCGCCACGAAGAGACGGATCGGAACATACGGAAAATCATCGAACGGCGCATTGGGAATATTCGACTCAGCAACTTTTTGGAACGGAAATCGCGAGGCAATCCCGGCAAAGAGCATCCGTCCCAGCGGCGGGTGGATATCGAAATACGGCTCCGCGCTCACTGTGCGGATCGTGTAATTCATGTAGGTCACTTCGTCATGCACGGCCTCGCTCGGATGATCGAGTCCGGGGACGCGCGTCGCGATCGCAGCGAGGAGGATGAGCCCTGCGATCCACCAGTCGCGTGCCGCAAGCGTTGTGATAGACTTGAGCATGTCGGTGCGGTTCCTTGGCTCTTGGCCTTGGATCACGCACCCATCCTATCACAGATGTCTCCGCGCGCCGCCCAGCCTTATTTCCCGCTTTCCCGCAATCGCACATGACCCGGGTGCTGCTCGTCGTGCCGGCATACAACGAAGAGGCGGTGATCGCGCCGACGGTTTCGGAGCTTGCCCTCGAGCTTGATCAACGCGGACTCGACTGGACCATCGTTGTTGCGGAGAACGCCTCCAGCGACCATACCGCTGACATGGTCCGCGCGCTTCGGCATCCTCGTATTCTGGTGCATGCTGTCGCGATGCGGGGCAAGGGCAACGCCATTGCATCGGCGTTTCGTGCCTTCACGGCTGATGTGTATGCTTTCACTGATGCCGATCTCTCGGTCGATCCCTCGCAGGTTGTCGACGGTATTCTTCAGATTGTCCGCGGCGAGAGCGATATCGTGTACGGGTCGCGCCTCTCCCGCGCAAGCGATCTCGGTGGAAGGGAATGGTGGCGCACGTTTTCCTCGCGGAGTTTTAATCGGCTTGCGAGAGCGATCACCGGAACGCATGCCTCCGACACCCAGTGCCCGCTCAAAGCGATGACTCCGCCTGCCGCGGCGCTTCTTTCGCGCTCAACGCAGCTCGGATGGTTCTTTGATCTCGAATTTCTTGTCCGCGCCGAGCGCGCCGGGATGCGTCTTTTGGAGCTTCCGGTCCGCTGGACGGAGCATCGCTATCCCGGCCGCAAAACCAAGCTCTCGCCGCTCGATGGCTTTCGCGCGATTCGTGCGATGTTTGCGATCCGCCGCACTCTCGCCGACGAAGCACGATCGGCGGCGCCTCAAGAAGAACCGTCGGAGGAGACCCATGCTATACTCCCGGGCATGTCTTGGACGATCGTTGGACTTGGAAACCCTGGTTCCGGATATGCGAAAGACCGCCACAACGTCGGACGGATGGCGCTTGCGTGCATTCTCGAGCGGAGAGGAGGGGGTGCATTCGCCAAGAAAACCCGCGTGGAGGCGCTTGTTGCTGAGTGCGAGATTGCCGGCGCACATGCCACGCTGGTTATG
>DATIBL010000100.1:0-8428 GCA_035457505.1 Minisyncoccota bacterium
CAATCCGGGTCCGTGATCTCCGTGATCAAGATCTCGCCGTCTTTGAATTCGTCGAGCTTCGCGGTCGAAAGGATGATACGCGCGTGGCCAGTGACGATCTTCTGTCCGACCGAGATTCCGCTCGTGATCGGAGTCGCCTTCTCCTTCAGGATGTACTCGGTGATCTTGAATCCCTTCTTCTCCGACTGCACAGTTTCCGGGCGCGCCTGCACGATGAAAAGCTCTCCAGTGATGCCGTCTTTCGCCCATTCAATATCCATCGGCTGCGGATGTCCGGCGCGTGCGCTGTAGTGCTCCTCGATCACGAGGCCCCAGGACGCGAGCTTCGTCACTTCGTCGTCCGAGAGCGAGAAGATATCCTGATGGGATTTCGGTACTGCGATCTCCTTGACTGGCGACGTGCGCGAGTCGGTGTAGATCATCATCTGCTTCTTCTCACCCATCGCATGCTTGATGATGGCACTCTTTCCCGAGCGCAGCGCCGGCTTGAAGACCATGAACTCATCCGGGGTGACCTTTCCTTGCACGACCATCTCGCCCAAGCCCCAGGACGCATTGATGACCACGACGTCGCGGAAACCGGTTTCGGTATCGAGCGTGAACATAACGCCGGATGCGCCCTTATCGGAGCGGACCATCTTCTGCACGCCGACAGAAAGCGCAACGTCGAAATGCGAGAATCCCTTGTCGACGCGATAGCTGATCGCGCGATCGGTAAAGAGCGACGCCATGGCTTCGCGGATCTTGAGGATCACCTGCTCGTCGCCAGTGATATTGAGATAGGTCTCGTGCTCGCCAGCAAACGATGCGCCCGGAAGATCTTCTGCAGTCGCGCTCGAACGCACTGCGACGTCCGTCTCCGTCGAACCGTACGCAGCGGAGAGATCCTTGTATGCCTGCTTGATGCGGTTCTTGAGTTCGTCCGGGAACTCCACCTTCACGAACGCCTTTCGCACGACAGACCCAGCGTGCTGCAGCGCTTTGATGTCGCGCGTATCAAGCCCCTCAAGCTCGCGCTTCATGATGTTCGCAAGTCCTGACTGTTCGATGAAATCGCGATACGCTTTTGCCGTGACGATGAATCCGTTCGGAACACGCACTCCTCGCGAAGCAAGAGCGGTATACATCTCGCCGAGCGAGGCATTCTTGCCGCCAACAAAGGCGACGTCATCGTTGGTAACCTGGTCGAACCAGAGGATCGGCGAATCGTGCTTATTGGTATTCATAAAACAGAAGAACTAGGGCTTGATAAAGGCGCGCACGGCACTCTATGTATTTATTCTACCATGCGAACAGAAAAACGCGCGAAGGCGCATGGGGAAAGAGCTCCTGAATGAGCTTCAGAAATCCTTCATTATTCAGTTATCACAATCGTCAGATCCGCCACATTGCTCCCCGTCCGTCCGGTGTCGATCGCGCCGCTCGCGCGAGCCCAGAACCGATAAGCATCATTGTTTTCAAGAAATTGAGAGAGATCGAACATCTCCTCGCACGCGCGCTTCCGATCGCCCGCATCAGTGATCGCGCCAGCGGCAGGAGTATTGTCCCATCCGTCAGATGCCGCAGCGACGAGAACGCGATGATCGGGAATGACCTGCGCAGCAGCAAGGGCAAGCTCCTGATTGCGCCCGCCGATCCCCGTCCCGCGGATCTCGACTGTTGTTTCCCCTCCATAGAGGTAGCAGGTCCTCTCCGGAATAACCGCCGTCGCGAGCGTCCGTCCGACTTCCCGCGCGATCCCTTCGAGTCGCACGTTCACCACCTTGGCCGTATATCCGAGTGCTCTTGCTCGATCCGCCATCGCTGCAAGCGCTGTTTCGTTCGTCACCAAAAGAATGTTCATCACCCGCGCAAAATATTCCGCGTCCTTCGGCGTCTCGACGAGCTCGCAATTCGGCACCCGGCAAACGCCAAGGATGTCGTAGTGCTCGAGGATGCGCCGGGCGTCATCGACGGTGGTCGAGTCCATGACGGTCGGCCCGGATGCGATCATGTCGATCGTATTTCCCGGAACGTCGGAAAAAATGAACGACACGACAGTGGCAGGATACGCAAGCTTGGCGAACTGGCCACCCTGAATATCGGAAAGATGTTTGCGGACTGTATTCACTTCCTCGATCGCCGCGCCGCCCTTCCAGAGCGCCTCAGTGATCTCGCGGAGCGTTTCGCATTTGAGATCGTGCGGCAAACACAGGAGTGACGATCCTCCGCCTGAGACGACAGTGAAGATGAGATCGTGATGGTTTGCGCCCTTCAGCATCGCCGCGATCTCCTCGGTGACGGTCACATTCCCTTCAGAAGGAAACGGATGCGTCCCGACGTACGAGCGCAGCTTCTGGAACACGCCAGACTTTACATCGAGCACGATGCCATCGGTGATCCGATCGCCGAGCAACGCCTCAAACGCCTGCGCCGCATCGACTGCGCATTTGCCGATCCCGACAAAAAAGATCCGCTTGTAGTCGGTCAGACAGATCGACCGATCGCGGATACAGATGTCGTCGCCTTCGAGCGTGATCTGCTCGCGGATAACGCGCCCGGTTTCGATCGCGTCGTATCCCGCCTCGAGGATGTCGAGCGCATCCCGGCGCAAGGGGGTTGTTGCCAGTGCAGAAAAGTTCTTAATGCGATGATCCGTCATGGTGTGTGCGCTCACATGAGCGATCGTCGGGCGATTCGCTTCTCCTATTGTACCTCGACCGGAAGTGAAGCGCGACGCGGCGTGAGCCGGATCAGGCCTTCGTCCGCGAGCGCGCGAAGGATATCCTCGCAATCGTGCGGACTCTCTGGTGCGATCCTTCGGATACGAGTCCGATCGATGCTCCCGCGCCGAGCAATCTGCGCCAGGATCTTCCCGCGAATATACCGGCGCGAATCTTTGAAACGCTCTTTCTTCGTCGAGAGCTTCGGCTCTGCGCGAATGCGCCCATGCAGCAAAGAGAACGGACATGCTGCAGTGTGCCCGCGCGCGGTACAGAGCGTCGCGCCGATATCGAGCATCGCATAGTTCCACGCTCTTCCGCGACCCTTCGGGATGAGCGCGATTCCAAAACGGAATAGTTCTGCGTCTGACATTGTCCGCGCTTTCGGAAACACCCGTCCGAGAATGCGCCGAATATTCGTATCGATCATGGGGACTTCGACATTCCACGCGAAAGCAAGGATCCCCGCCGCGGTCGAGCGCCCGATCCCCGGAAGTGCCGTGAGCGCCTCATACGTGCGCGGGAATCTTCCACCGTGAATGCGAACGATCACCTGCGCTGCTGCATGCAAATATTTTGCGCGGCGATTATACCCAAGTCCGGACCAGGCGCGAAGCACGTCGCCGAGCGGTGCGCGAGCAAGCGCGCGAACGGTTGGAAACATGTGCATGAATTCGGCATACTTCCCTCGCACGCGATCGACCTGTGTCTGCTGAAGCATGATCTCGGAGACGAGAATCTTGTACGGATCGAATCGCGCGGTTCCGATCTTCGCTTGCGAGGGTCGCCATGGCATCGGCCGAAATACCCGCTCCCCCGCCCGAAAGAGCTCCTCGGTGAATTGTTGTTCGCGCTCGTCTTTCCGCATCGGATCATTCTAGCAGAGACGAAAAAACGCCGCCCTTTCGGACGGCGTTCGATCATTTTAAGAGAACTGAGGCGATCATTTCGGTATGAGCTGCATCGCTCGCAGCAGAGCGTCGATGGAGGGCTCCCTTCCACGGAACGCAATAAAGCTTTCCATCAGCGGACGCGACGATCCGGCAGCGAGAATCTCCTTACGGAAACGCTCAGCGACCTCGGGATTCACGATCGTTCCGCTTTCGATGAATGCCTCGAAGGCGTCCGCAGAAAGCGACTCTGCGCGCCGATAGCTGTGATAGAGCGCAGCGTAGCCCCCTGCGAAAATATGCGCAAACGCCGCGAGCATGCGATCGTTCGGATGCACAGGGGTCACGCGCACGTTTGCACGGATCTTCTGCATCACCACAAGTGGGTCAACGGGCTTCTCGGGATGATAGTCCGCATGAAGCGTAAGGTCGGTCAGCGCAAGTTCGCACTGTCTCGTCCCGTCGAGCGCGGCGCAGAAATAGCGGCTTCCGATCAGCTTAGCAACAAGCTCATCCGGGATCGTGTCGCCCGACGTCCGATGCGCGGACATGGCCTTCAGGATCTCGGGATCCCACGCAAAGTTCTCCATGAACTGGCTCGGGAGCTCGATCCCGTCCCACTCGACCCCATTCATGCCAGAAGAAATGTGGTCTGCTTCGGTCAGCAAGAGATGTAGATCGTGCCCCATCTCGTGGAAGATGGTCTCGATGTCGCCGTGTGTCACATACCCCTCTTGCCCTTGGACCGGCTCGAGGAAGTTCGCGTTCAGATAGGCGACCGGGAGCTGAACCCCGAACGCTTTTTTCCGCCGCTGGACGACGATATCCATCCACGCACCGGAGCGCTTCTCGTCCCGACTATAGAGATCGGTATAGAGTCCGCCCTTGAGATCGCCGTTGCGATCATACATGCGATAGAATCGCACGCTCGGACGCCAGACCGACGCATCTGGATCGACCTCGAAACGGCAGCCATAGAGGTGCTCGATCAGGCCGAACAATCCGGCCATGACCTTGGATTCCGGGAAATATTCCCGGAGCGCCTCCTGACTTACTCCATATAGAGCGTCGCACATCTTCTCGCGGACATAGGCGGTATCCCAGATCTCAAGCGAAGCCAGGCCCAAATGCTCGCGTGCAAAATCCTCAAGCTTCGTGAATTCCGCATGCGCGGCGGCATGAGCAAGATTTGTGAGCGACCACAGGAAGTCGAACACCTCCGGCACCGATGTCACGATCTTGTCTTCGAGTGCGAGCTCGGCGTAATTCTTCTTGCCGAGCAGCTCAGCCAGCTCGTGCCGAAGAGCAAGGATCTCAGGGATGAGCTTCGTATTGTCACGCTTTCCGTCGGGCCCGGGCGAGAGATCCGATGCACGGACGATATTCGCCTCGTAGACGATCTTGCGCAACTCCGAGCGTGCGGCCGTCTCCATGACGGAAACAACCTCGCCTTGCATGAGAGAGAGCATCCATCCGTCCACGCCCTTTTCCTTGGCGCGTTCGGCCATCTTCTCCTTCACGGCGTCCGGGATGCCTTCGAGCAGCGCTTCCTGGTCTGGAAGAATATGGTGCGTCCAGTCCTTTGTGGCTTCCGTGATGTTCTCACCGAAGTGATGCTCGAGGGTCGTGAGCCGCTCGCGGATCTCGCGCACGCGCGCTTTCTTGTCGTCTGGAAGCGCAACGCCAGAGCGCTCGTATGCTTCGACGGCTCGCGTAATGATGCGCTTCTCTGCAGGTGTCAGCGCGGCACATTCCGGGCTTTCCGCAAATGCGCGCATGACCTCGTACACATCTTTGCGCTGCACGGCTTCAGTGAAATACGTCCCCATCAGCTTGGACATCTTTTCGGTCATATTCGAGAGCACATCGGTTCGTGCAACCGCCGCGAGATGATGCACGGGATCCGCGACCCAGCTTGCACGCTCAGTGATATCTTCGGAACGCGGGATGAGCATCTCGAACGTGACGACTTGCGATCCAGGCAGCTGGTCCTCATATTTCCGATGATCATCGAGATGCATCGAAAGCTCCGCGAGCGCAAGCTCGGGATCGATCCCTTCCCAAACGGGGCGGGTCAGATATGCGACCGTTCCATCCTTCCAGGTCACGCGTTCATTGGTGTATTTCATAGCTCAAGCGTCCTTTTTGACGTTGTACAAGTTCCGTGTCGCATCCTAACCGCCGGAGGATGTTCTGTCCACCGACCGGAGTCTGGTGCAGCGGAACAGGCGATCGTTATGCGCCAGTTTGTTCCGGCTCGCGCCCTTTGATGATCGCAGGATACACATCAAGCAGCGCGAAGAAGAACGCGAGAATGATCGGTCCGGCAAGAAAACCAATCGGTCCGAAGTATGCGAGCCCGCCGAAGACTGAAAGAAGGATCAGGAGCGGATGAATATCCATGCCGCGTTTCAGAAGATATGGATTCAGGAAATTATCGATCAAGCCGACCAAGAGAAGCGCCCAGATGATGAGCCCCACGCCGGGGCCGATCGCGCCCGAAAGAAGCAGCATCACGCCAGCGGGGATCGTTATGATCGCCGTGCCAAGGATCGGAATCAGCGCAGTCACGGTCGCCACGGTTCCCCAGAGCACGGGATTCGGGATACCGAAAACTGCGAATCCGATACCAACGAGTGTTCCTTGCACAACAGCGGTTGTCAGCGCGCCCTTCACCACAGAGGTGACGGCAGACGAGAGCTTCCCGAGAATGCTTTCGTCATAGCGATCAGAGAGCGGACTCCATTTGACGGTGAAGTCGTGGATCTTGTCCCCATCGCGCAAAAAGAAGAACATCGCGATCACCACGAGCAAGATATCGAATGCGAAAGCGAGGATGCCAGAAAAGAACGCATCGAGGTTTCCTGCGACCCACGCAAGTCCGCGCGTCGCGTAGGCAGACACGTTGATCTCGTACTCGAAGCGCGGAACAAATGTACGAATCCCGCCCTCGACCGACGCGGCCGCCTGGTCGAGCTGCGCGATGATCGAATCCGGTTTTTGGAGACCTTCATACACGCCTACGACTTCCTGGAAAAGCACCATCGAGAGAATCGCGAGCGGAATCAGAATGACTGCAAGCACCACCCCGACCGTCAGGAACGCCGCGAGGGTTTCGCTTCGTTTACAGAGGCGATGGACGCGATGATAGACAGGCCGAAACACGATCGCGAGAATTCCAGCAAGGAAGATCGCGGTGAGATACGGTGCCATGATGCCGAACGCGAGAAGCCCGACGACGGCGAAAAGAATGAAGAAGAAGATCAGTTCTCCGGTATTGGGTTTTGACATACAGCTATTATACCGCGACGGTTCCCCCGTTCACAATTGCCCCGAAACCTTCACCGCCAGCCAGGAATGCGGTACAACAAAGGAAGTTCCTTTTCCTGGAGTTCCTTCTATGCCTGAGATCCGAAACGGCTGCGGACCGAGCGATACCGACACGATTATGGCAGTCCACATAAAGCACGTCCCGCAGGTCCGCTTGCCCCGTAATCTTGGAAGCGGCCGAAAGCGCCCCTGGCTCTCGCGAGCCAAACTCATCGTGACCGCAGAGACTCTCCACGGGCACTTCGTCCCAGTCCGCGAGATCCGCGACCTCGACCGCGCGCCAAAAGAAACGAAGCTCTGGATTGCTCGCACCGTCTTTTCTGAACTCATCGGGCTCACCATCGCAATCGAGCTCGGCATCGAGAATACGCCCGACGGACCGTATCAGTGTTTTGTCGGCCGACTCCCCAAGGATCACGATCTTGCCGACATCACCTGGCAGGATATGCGCATTCGTGCGCGTGAGCTCACGAAGGTCGGCGGCACAGATTAAGCTACCCGATTCTCTTTTGCACCACCCTCCCCGAGGCGTGGTGCGTTTTCTATACCGAGGAACGTTCGTGCGAGCGGCGCATGATCGCATTCCTGAGCACAAACACGAGGACCAAAAATAAAAGAGCGGAAAGTGCGACGAAAAGAACATTCAGCGTCTTCGACTCTCGATCGAGCGCAGTCGTTGAGCGTTCCTGGATGAACCCCGGATTCGCCTCGGTCTTCCCGAGGATCGCGCGCGGGAGCAGATCGACACGGATACGCGGAAGGATCTGAGCCAAATCATACGAGGGTGCGGTTGCGAGCGCGTTGCCAAAATACACCGCATAGGATGTACCAGGTCGCGCCTCGAAGACGATCGTCCGACGAGGAGCAAAGAAGCGGATCTCCGGTGCAAATGCGATCGGACGGCTGTCTTCATTAAAGATCGTCGCGCGGAGATATTTCGCTCGCATAAGCGAATACGAAGCCGCGAGCGTGCGTTCCATGCCTCCGTCAGTTTCGATCTGCGAGACGACGCGTTCCGCGACTGGCGTCCATTGTTTCCCGTCCTGCGAAACCTCAACCACCATACGGCGCGAGAAATTTTCGGTCGAGAGCGGCACGAGCTCAAGCGATCCCGTGAGAATTCCGCGGCCGTCGAATTCAGCCCGGATCACCGTGCTTGATCGGCCATCTCCTTCGCGTCGCTCCTGGATCGACGCCGGAGAGGTCAGCACCGAGGTATCACTCGGATCGACCATTACGACGCTGCCCACCTCCTGCCCCGACGTATCAGCAACCCGCAGATCTGCAAACTCCGCCGACGCAGCATTGGCAGCAAGCTCGAGATCGATCGGAACAACGACATAGCCCGGCGCAGAAAGCTCCGGCAGGCTTCCGATCGGCTTCATATACGGCCATGCATCGACCGAGAAATCGGCCGTGGCAGCAAACGGAGCAAGGACAAACGGAAGAATGAAGAGAGCTCGACGCAGCATATCAATCTTCCGCAATGATCGATCGAAGTCGATC
>DATIBL010000101.1:0-4199 GCA_035457505.1 Minisyncoccota bacterium
TGCATGGCCGCCGGACGCTCCGGCGAGGAGGGCGTAGCTTCCCGAGAGCAGTGTCGCACCGAGAAAGATATACGACCGGCGATTGGATCCCCCGATCGGCAGCGCATCGACGAGCTGTCCGGGGAGCATTTTGATCGCCCACGGAAGGCCCATCCACATACTGTATGCGGCAAGCGTAGCGGGGGTGAGTCCGAGCTGCTGGATACTCCAGAATTGGCTCGCGACGTTTGTGATCGCCGCTGCGCCGAATGCGAAATAGACCAGGAGGAAGGGGAGATATTCCTTCCGCATGGAGATGAGCGGCAGAATGATCGCACGGCGGAGTCGATCCATGGGGTTCCCCTGTGAAAAGCATCTGGCCACATACTGACACGAGAAGGTAGAAAGTCAAGGATCGGTACGCGCGGGACGTGTTTGCGCCCCAGGTTCATTGGAGTATGATCCGGGCAGACAATGGAGTGCGTATCGTGCGGACGATACTTAAGACGCTCCTCTGGTCCGCGTGGATTGCGATCGTGGTCGTCGGCTGGTCGATGGTGCGGCATCCAGAGACCGTCATACCTTTTTTGGGGATCGCTCCGGAGATGTGCATAATGGCAGGACTCTTTGTGCTTATCCTCGGATTTGCGATCATTTTTTTGGCTGACACGTGGATCGATCTCCATTTCCCAGACCCTGAGGCATAGAAAAAACGATCCGTTGCATACGGATCGTTTTCTGTTTCAGAGGAAATGATCTTCCGGTTTTCCGGGAAAGAGTCGCTCGACCCGGGGCCGCCCGTAGAGGTCGATATATCGGTCGCGCGTTTCTTGCGGTGAGAGCGATAGGCTTTCGTCTGCATGCGTGATCTCGACGATCGCCCACTGCCCGGTGCGCCACTTGCGGAGAGCGTAGACCGGCTTCCTAAGCGTGAGCAAATGCTCGATGTTACGGAAGATATAGTGCCCGTAGTATCCGTCGCTGAAGGGGAGGACGAATCCGGCGTCGGCGCGCGTGCGGAGCTCATCGAAGAACGCGTCGCGCGCCTCGGCACATTTGCGCTCATATTCGCCGCGGAACCAGCGCAGTGAGAACCGGACCGGTCTTCGTGCAACGAGAAGGCGGTAGAGGAAATATCCGAGATAGAGGAAAAAGTATCCTGTGTACCGATACGCAAGAACCTCGTGCATGAGGCGCCAGCCGCGCGCGAGCGGTCCGAATTGCGGCGAGACGACGGTGTAGGCCGAAAGCTCGGGGTGGTGCGCGATCAGGTCTTTAATGATGTCGTAATCCTCGCTCAAGACGTTGCTTGGCAGGATCACCAGAAGCTGCTCGGTCATTGATGATCCTTGAAATGCATCTCAATCTACGCTACCTATCGTGGACAAGGTCGTCAACTGGTGATCTCTCAGTGGAAAAACATTGACCATTGCTTCGGAAAAAACATCACTCCCAAATTACAGGCGAACGTAGGGCGCTTCCGCGATCATCGGCAAATGGTCGATGTCGAATTTTCTCCACAAACCTCCTACACGCGAGAAATATTCACGACCCTCGTGTCTGAAGCAATAAAGCACCACCTCTTGAGGTGGTGCTTGCTCAATCTGCGATTTTCCTCTTATCGAGAAGATGCAGAGGGGCTGAGTGAGTGTATTTCGGCCAGGGCGAGCTTGATTCCAAGTGGGAGAAGGACCATGCCGTTCTCGTTCGGTGCGTTCTTCGCGACTACGGAGAGCGTCTGATGCAGGATGGAAGTGAGCGCCGAAAGTGGCAGGCCAAACTGAACGGCTATAGCGGGGAAGTCGGTCAATCCCGTCTGTGCATTGTCACCCCACTCTACGTCGGTGCTGGGTAATTTTGTGAGCGAGAATTGTCCACTCAAGTCCATGTGCTCTCGCATATACCGAAGCATCATTCCCCAAAACACTCGCGAAAATTCTGCGGAAAGATCGTGGGCAAGCTTTGCCATGCCGCGTTTCGTCAAAGGAGGCAAGGGCGTACCTAGGAACTCCATAGACTCATCATCCGAGATCTCAATTGTCTTTATCACCTCAAGAATGTGGGGCTCGGCAATTTTCGCAGTCGCGTCAAAGAGGAGTGCATAACGTGGTCTGTCCAACTCCGCTGCACGGGTGTCGCTCATTCGCAGCGTGCGGGGCTGCTTCGAAAAATCAGAAGGAATATCCATGCCTCAACTCACATAAAGTCCAAGTAGCATTCTGTCTGAAGGATGAAAATTGTCAATAAAAAGAAGGACGATGAAGTCGCTTTATTGTATAATTCACCCATACTCGTCATACCATTCGTCGTATGGAACTTTTCCCAATTTTTGTGTTTGCTGCCGTCTTTCTTCTGGGCGGTCTCCGGATCGTGGACCAGTATGAGCGGGGAGTGATCCTCACGCTCGGACGCTATACGTCGACCCGCACGCCGGGGCTCACATGGATTTTCCCCGGAGTACAGCGCATGATCAAGGTCGATCTGCGCATCACAACGGTCGATATTCCGCAGCAGGAGGTCATCACCAAGGACAACGTTCCGGTCGGGATCAACGCCGTCGTCTATTTCCGCGTTGAGAACGCAGAGAATGCGACGCTGAACATCCAGGATTTCACCACCGCCGTTGCGCAGTATGCTCAGGCGGCTCTTCGCGACGTGATCGGCGGCATTGAGCTCGACGCTCTTCTCTCCGAGCGCGAGAAGATCTCCGAGGCGATTAAGGCAATTGTTGATACGGCGACCAAGGCTTGGGGTATCGATGTGACCGACATCAAGATTCAGGACATTGAGCTCCCGGCCGACATGAAGCGCGTGATGGCCAAGCAGGCCGAGAGCGAGCGCGAGCGCCGCGCGGTGATCATCCGCGCAGAGGGCGAATTTGCCGCATCGCAGCGGCTCGCTGAGGCGGCAGGCGTACTCACGAGTACGCCGGGAGGCATCGCGATGCGTACGCTCCAGACCATCGAGAAGATCAATCCCGATCCATCGAAGACCGTGATCTTTGCGCTCCCGATCGAGTTCATGCAGGGTATCCAGGCGATCTCTGAGCATCTCAAGCCGGGGAAGAAATAATCTCGAACGGCTTCTCTCGTGATTGCCGTATGTTGCGTGAGCATGCTACGCTCGTGCGAGAGTTTGTCGTCTGTGAGAAACGCGAGATTCCACATGTGGAAAATCCTGAAGGAAGGAGGATGGAGTGAATTTAGAGCACGATGAAAAGCGCTTGGTGTCCTATCACGAGGCAGGGCATGCACTGATCGGCATCTACAACGGATTGCCGGTTCGATGGATCGAGATCTACGGCTACGGCGGCGGTGAAGTCCGGAACGCGTGGTGGTTTGGTTATGCGCGGCGGTGGACCGAACGCTATGCGCCGGTCGCGGTTCTTGAGTTCGTGCTTGCGGGCCGTGCAGCAGAATCCTTGTGTCACCCGCCATACAAAGTCCTGGTACAGCACTGTCGGAAGGATGAAGCGATAGCAAATCGAATTGCGCGAGAGACGGGTCTCGATATTCATGCCGCACGATCAGATGTGGAAACATTTATCGAAGCGAATGCTCCAGTCGTCGCAGCGCTCGCGGAGGTCATCGCTGCCGAACGCGCACTCGGCGCGTGGCAGGCGCGGAGGATACTCAAGGGCCATCGGATCGTCTCGCTTGCCGAAGCCAGGCACGCACAAAAGATTTCCGCTTCCTCGTGAAGCGGATTTTTCTTGCCTGCCCCTTCTTGCTGCTACTTGATCTCCTTTAGGAAGTTCTGCACAAGCGCGAGCGTGTCGCCGGTGCTCTGGTATACGGCCTTCCAAACGACGACGATATCTGCGTCGTTGAATACCGCCGACTGGACCTCGCGCGGCGTGTCGCCGCCGGCGATCGCGACGAGGGAATTCCCTGAGCCTTTGACGCGGCGGATTTCATGCAGCGGGAGGCGCTTCTCGCGATTGTCGCGCTCTTCGTCGACTCCGCGATGGAGAATGACGACAGCGGGCTTCTTTTTGAGCGCCCCGAGCACGGTGACCGGGTATTCGACGTTCATCATGTCGATCATCGCATCGACACCATGATCCTCGCATGCTGCGATGAAAGCGTTGAGTGTTTCGATCGGCGCAGAGCCCATGGCGACGACCGCGGACGCGCCGGCGCTCGCGCACATTTCGACTTCCGCCGCGCCGCGATCGATGGTCTTCATGTCGGCGACGATATAGGGCGAGAAGTTTTTCT
>DATIBL010000102.1:0-6563 GCA_035457505.1 Minisyncoccota bacterium
CATCAGGACGAAGCAACGCGGTGAGATCGGCGCGCATACGATCCATGAGCGCAAGCGCAGGGTGCGCAGCGAGAAGCGGCGCAAGGCGTTCACGATCGGCAGATGTTCGTACCGACGAGTCCTTTGACAAGAGGAGCGCCATCAGCGACCGAAGCTCGCGGAGGTCCTTCTGGTCGTACGTCGCTCGGAGCGCGCGCAGTTCGGCACGGCATGCAGAGCGCATTGCGGAAACGTAGCGATGCAAGATCGCGAGACGATGCGCGGCGATCGCCGCAAGCAGATCCTGATCCGGATCGCGAGGGTCGCCGTACCGAAGCAGCGGCGCGCGGCGCTTCACCCGGAGCAATCGAAGGAGAGCAAACACGCGGATGTATCCCCACCCGATGTCCCACTCATACCAACGCGTCGAGAACTTCGCCGACCAGGGAAAGGCGTGGTGGTTGTTGTGCAACTCCTCACCGCCGATCACGATCCCGATGGGAACGATGTTCGTACTGGCATCCGGCGTATCGTGCCCGCGGTATCCCGAGTGATGTCCGACGCCATTAATGACGCCAGCAGCCCAGAACGGGATCCATACGAGCTGGACGGCGAGCACCAAGAGGCCCGAAAGTCCGAAGAGCGCGCATTCGATCAGCGCCATGATGCCGATACCAAGCCATGGATGCGGCACATAGAGCCGGCGTTCCAAGAGATCATCCGGTGTGCCTCGCCCATAGTGCGCGAGCGTGTCCGGATCGGCAGCGGCCTTGCGATACAGCGTGATGCCCCCAAAGAGCACGCGCGGGAGTCCGTAGATCTGCGGACTATGCGGATCATCTGGAGTTTCGCAGCGCGCATGATGCTTGCGGTGGACGGCGACCCATTCTTTGGTCTTCATGCCGGTCGTGAACCACAGCCAAAAACGGAAGGCATGCGCAAGCGCGGGCGACAAAAGAAGCGAGCGATGCGCCTCTGCGCGATGCAGGTAGAGCGTCACAGAAACGATCGTGCAATGCGTTAGCCCGAGCGCAAGGAGAGCAAGCTCCCAGAACGACCACTGAAGGAAACCGCCAAGGATCGAGAACGACATACGGGACTCCTTTTCTGATGCGTAAAATGAACCACGACTCGCGCGAGTATAACATGCTTCCCATCTGAAAAGGGGCCATTTCTGGGAGGCGCATTTCTCGGACATTCTGCTATCATGATCGCATCCCATGCGCCCTGACGACCCCATTGCAAGCCACTTCCGCCTGACACCGCCGCATAAAAGCGCGCTCACAAAGCTCGGCATCACGACCGTCCGCGATCTGCTGTTCCATTTTCCCGTTCGGCACACCGACGCGGGGCGCTCGGGGACCGCGGTCGAGCTCGTCCACGGAGAACGTGCGACGGTGTACGGGCAGATCGTGAAGACCGGCACAAAAAAATCGTTCCGGAGCAAGATCCCGATGGGAACGGCAACGATGCGCGATGTGTCAAGCACGATCGAGCTCGTGTGGTTCCGCCAGCCCTATCTCGCCAAGATGGTCGCCGTCGGCGATCTCGTACGCGCGAGCGGCGTCGTCGCAAGGAAAACCTCGAGCGTCGGTCTCGTAAATCCCGAGATCGAAAAGATCCCGATGCTGCCGGAGGAGGTGGGAGGATCGCTCTTCGCCGGAAGCGGGATCGAAGGCGCACTCTTCCCGGTGTACCCCGAATCCCGCGGCATCACGTCGCGCTGGTTCTACCACGCGATGCAAAAGGTCCTTGCGAGCGGCGTCGTTGAAACGATTCCTGATCCGATTCCATCCGACATCCTCAAGCGCTATCACCTCCCAGAACTCTCCACGGCGCTCGTGTGGATTCATGCCCCGCGGGAGGCGGACCATGCGGCGGCGGCGCGCAAGCGATTTGCCTTCGAGACGATCTTTCTCGTTCAGATCGAACGCCAGCGCGCGAAACGGCAATACGCAGCAAACCCCACGTATACCTTCCGCGCGGAAGTATCAGCGCTTGAGCGCTTTATCGAGCGACTCGGATTCGCTCCCACCGAAGCGCAGACACGCGCAATCGACCGCATTCTCGAAGACTTCGCGTCGGGACGGCCGATGCTTCGGCTGCTCGAAGGCGACGTCGGGAGCGGCAAGACCGCTGTTGCCGCAGCGACCGCAAATGCCGTCGTCCGCCAATCACCCACCCCAAGACCAAGAGAGCCGCGGACAAAGGAGAGCACGGGCGGGATAGGTTTCCTTCAGGTCGCATATATGGCGCCAACCGAGATCCTCGCCACGCAGCTCTTCGAGTCGTTTATCACATACTTCGTCGGAACAGGAATCCAGATCGGACTCATGACCGGGAGCGGCTGCCGCAAATTTCCGTCGAAGGTGACTCCGTCCGAAGCGACCAGCATTTCCCGCGCGCAGCTCTTGAAATGGGTCGCGAACGGCGAAATTCCAATCCTTGTGGGCACCCATGCGCTCATCCAAAAGACCGTCAAATTCAAGCACCTCGCGTACGTCATCATCGATGAGCAGCATCGCTTCGGAACGGCTCAGCGCGCAAAGCTGGTTCAAAAAGATGCTGCGCTCGGCATTCGCGCGCCGCACGTCCTCTCGATGACCGCGACGCCGATTCCCCGCACGCTCGCGCTGACGATCTACGGCGACCTCGATCTCACGCTCTTGGACGCGATGCCGCCGGGACGCAAGCCGGTCAAGACAGAGATTGCGACGACTGCGACACGCAAGAAGGTGGAGGAGCACATGCGTGCAGAACTCGCTGCCGGGCGCCAGGCCTACGTCATCTGCCCGCGGATCGACGAGCCGGACCCCGAAAAGGAGCAGGCGCTCATGGCAAAATCGGTCGTCGAAGAAGCGAAGCGGCTCTCGAGCAGAATTTTCCCTGAATGTTCTGTCGAAGTGCTTCACGGCAAGATGCGTCCCGCCGAGAAAGACGCGGTCATGGGACGGTTCGCTTCGGGCAAGACCAAGATCCTCGTCGCGACATCCGTCGTCGAGGTCGGCGTCAACGTCCCGAATGCAACGATCATTGCGATCGAAGGCGCCGAGCGCTTCGGCCTCGCGCAGCTCCACCAGCTCCGCGGTCGCGTGCTCCGCGGAACGCATCAGGCGCACTGCTATCTCTTCACCGATACGACGGCAGCCACATCCTTGAAGCGCCTCCGCGCGCTTACGCACGCCGCGAACGGATTCGAGCTCGCTGAAATGGACCTCGCACTCCGAGGCGCGGGCGAACTCCGTGGCGGAAAACAGTGGGGTATTTCCGACCTCGGCATGGAGGCGATCAAAAATATCAAAATGGTTGAGGCTGCCCGGGAGGAAGCGCTTCGCATGCTCGACCAAGATCCGACCCTTGCGGCACATCCCGACCTCGTTCAGGCGCTCGCACACCCCCGCGCCAACATGCACTTCGAGTAACCGAGCTGATTTCCAAAAGCTACTTTTTGGTTTGCCGCAAGACCCGGCTTCATCTATCATGCGAAGTGTCGATATTCCCGCCCTTAGCTCAGTGGTAGAGCGGTCGTCTTATACACGACTGGTCCCTGGTTCGATCCCAGGAGGGCGGACAAGCGTGAAGAAAATCTCCCCTGCGGGAGATTTTTAGCTTGGCCGAGCCGCAGCGATGTTTCGTTAGCAGACGAAACCGCGAGGCGGGGTAGCGAGCACTTACGTTTTTTGCGAGCAGCTTGGAGCAAAAAACTTAGTGATTCGTGACGACAAAGAGAAAGGCTCGCCTTGCATGGACGAGACTCAAGAGAGGTGAAAGAGGCGCTTTGCATTCTCGACAAGGGCAGCGGCGACGCGATCGAGATCTTCACCCCTGATCCGGGCGATCGCCCGGATGGTTTCGAGTACGTAGACAGGCTCATTGCGCTTGCCACGGAACGGGATCGGAGCGACATACGGCGCATCGGTTTCCGCATGGATGCGATCGAGCGGCGCAAATTTTACTACCGCGTCATAATCGTGTGTAAAGGTCAGCACGCCAGTGAACGAGAGCGTAAACCCGCGATCGAGAAACCGCTTCGCGATCGCTTCATCGCCGACAAAAAAATGGACGTCGCCGACGACAGCAGGATGCTCCGCAAGGATCGCGAGAATATCCTCATACGCGTCCATTGTGCGCGGAGTCGGACGGCCGTGGATCATGAGCGGCTTTCCTGCTCGCTCGGCAACGGCGATCTGCCGCGTGAACACATCATGCTGCCGCTGCTTCTCCTCCTCTTCCCCGCCCGGCCATCCATCATGCGCTGGCCAGTGATAGTCGAGGCCGCATTCCCCGATCGCAACCACGCGCGGATGCGCCGCGAGCTTCGCATATGCCGCATCATCGAGATCTTCGCGGGTGTTGTCGGTGGGGTGCAGTCCGATCGTGGCCCAGATATCCGAATGCACATCCGCAAGCGCGACCGCCTTCTCGCTCATCGCGCGGTCGGTGCCAACAGCAATGGTCGCAATGTCTTCTGCGCGCATACGCTCAAGAACTGCGTCACGATCGTCGTCGAAACGCGCGTCGTTTACATGGGAATGGATGTCGATATATCGCATGGTCGTCCTATAGTACAGGGAATTTGCTCTTGTGGGCAAAAAAATAAGGCCCGACCGAAGTCAGAACCTATTTATATGTACCAAGCGAACTTAGTACAAAGTGAATATATCTCCAGGGTGGAAATCGCGCAGGTGGCTGGTGGGGATAACTCAAGATATTTCGCTCGTATAAGGGCCGCCCTTTGTATACAGAGGGCGGCCCTTGGTGTGAATATTGGATTTTTTAGTGTACGGGGACAAAAAACCGCCTGAAGGCGGTCTCTTGTGGCTACATCGCCGGGTTCACTTCTTCTGATGCGGAAGGGAAATTTGGATCAATCTCGGCGGGTGTCTCCGGGAGATAATCTCCCCCGTACTTCACCCCATCCTTCTCATACGCAAACCGCTTCCCGTTTTCATCAACCTGCAATTCCTGTTCCCCTACCACGATTTCCTCTGGCAATCCTTCTCCCATAGACATGGTATTTAAACGATAATCTTTCTACGCCGACGGAGATTCTTCGTCTCGTTCGGCTTCAGTGTGATGCGTACTTCCTTCCTGCTTCGTTTTGCGCTTGCGGCGAAGCGGACCGACGAGCTTCTCCGCAACCGACGCGACGCCACTGGAATCCTCGTCCTTGGCGCGCGGGGCTTCGGGCTCCGGCTCCGACGGAACCTCGGTCGGCATCGGGATATGTTCGCGCTTTTCGTCGCCGCGCTTCGGCTTGATGCCATTCAGGATGAGCAGCTTCTCGAACTCCTCGCGCTCGATCGTCTCCACGCGCACGAGCTCCTCTGCGATCGAATCGAGGACTGCGCGATGCTTGGCAACAAGCTCACGGGCGCGGGCAAGCGATTCGTTCATGATCGTCTCAACTTCGCGATCAATACGCGCGGCGACATCCTGCGAATAGTCGCGCTCCACCATGCCGCCCCGCCCGAGCAGCACTCCGCCGGATGACTCAAATGCCACCGGGCCGAGCGTATGGGACATGCCATACTTCGACACCATATCGCGAGCGAGCGCGGTCGCAACCTGCAGATCGTTGGACGGCCCCGTCGTGAGATCATCGAACACCATCTGCTCTGCGACATATCCGCCGAGCGACACGACGATGTCATCAAGAAATTCCTTGCGCGAATGGAAGCGGCGCTCTTCGACGGGGAGCTTGAGCGTGTACCCCGCCGCATGTCCGCGCGAAATGATCGTGATCTTGTGGACCGGGTCGGCAAACGGAAGGATCGACGCCAGAAGCGCGTGGCCGCCTTCGTGGTATGCAGTGATACGCTTCTCCTCGGTGGAGAGAATATGGCTCTTCCGCTCGGGGCCGATCATCACCTTCTCGATCGAACGAATGAGATCATACTGCGCAACCTTCTTGCGATTCTCGCGCGCGGCCAGGATCGCGGCCTCGTTCATCAGCGAATACAGATCGGCACCAGAGAATCCTGGCGTGCGCTCGGCGACGGTATGGAGATTGATATCCTCGGCAAGCGGCTTTTTGCGGGCGTGAATCTTGAGAATCTCCTCGCGGTCCGAAAGGTCCGGCAGATCGAGAACGACGCGCCGATCGAAGCGGCCCGGGCGGAGCAGCGCGGGGTCGAGCACGTCGGGACGATTGGTTGCCGCGATAATGATAACCTTCTCATTCGGCTCGAATCCGTCCATCTCGACCAAGATCTGATTCAAGGTCTGCTCGCGCTCATCGTTGCCTCCTCCGATGCCTGTTCCGCGCACCCGGCCGACAGCATCGATCTCATCGACGAAAATGATCGCGGGAGCCTCCTTCTTCGCAAGCCGGAAGAGATCGCGCACGCGCGATGCGCCGACGCCCACGAACATCTCGACGAACTCAGAACCCGAGAGATGGAAGAACGGCACGCCCGCCTCGCCAGCCACTGCGCGAGCAAGGAGCGTTTTCCCGGTCCCGGGAGCGCCCATGAGCATAACGCCCTTCGGAATTTGCGCGCCGATGTCGAGGAATTTCTTAGGGTATTTGAGGAAATCAACGATCTCCGTGAGTTCTTCCTTGGCTTCCTTCGCACCGGCGA
>DATIBL010000103.1:0-11353 GCA_035457505.1 Minisyncoccota bacterium
AACCTGGTAAGAACAGAGCCACACAAATGGCGAACTTCTTCGTTGCGGGGCCCCAGAGTTTCGGTCGTCGTATAAGGAATACGCCTCCCTCGACACTTTCCCCGCGCCTTGAATTTCATCCATTTGTTTAGCTCCTAAGAAAAGATACAAAAACATGAACGACAATACGCGAAAGACCAACTGGTGGATGTTTATCCTCTATACTGCGATCGGTTCGATCTCGCTCTTCATCGCATTGCGCGGATTCCTCGAATAAACAGAGCTGATTCTGTATACTGCACTTATGAGCAACGAAGAGATTGCGGAGAAGCTGAGCGTACTAGAGAAGAAGATCGATGCCGTGTATGTGTCTGCTGAAAAAACAAGAAGGTATTTTCTTATCTCAATGATCGGCGGAGCGCTCGCATTCCTTCTTCCGCTTATCGCACTCGCATTCGTCATTCCCTTTTTTCTCTCGAACTACCTCGGTTCACTCGAGGGGCTCTTATAGCTAGCCAGAATGCGGAATCTACGATATTATCCGCAAATCATCGGAAACGATGCCAATATTCGGGGTATAGTACAGCGGTAGTATACACGCTTCGGGTGCGTGAGACTCCGGTTCGATTCCGGGTACCCCGACAAGCATAAAACAAGGGGCCACGTGCTTCTTGTTTTATTTCAGGGGAGCACAAAGGACCGCGTTAGCGGTCCTTGTTCGTCTTTGTTTCAGGAGCACGATCGCGCATTTTCCTCCATATCCAGAAGATTCCGATCGGGATCACGACGCCGATCACATAGAAGGGGAGCGACATTACCCAGAGCAGGGCAAAGGCGCTGAGCAGTTCCTTCCCGGGTGCCGCACCGATCGACATGAGAAGCGGTGGAGCAAAGAGGATAATAAAGAGCCAGATCACTCCCTGGAAAAGATGGAGCTTCCTCATGGTGAATTTTGGCGCGAGCGGCTGGATCGCAAAGAAGAGTCCGAAGAGAAATCCGAACGACAGTGCCGCCTGCATATACACAGAAAGATCGATCACGAAGACATATCCCAACGCCTATTCTCAGCGTACGCCGAGGCGCATCCTGCGACAAGCGCATCTGCTCCCCGCGCTTGACCGGAAGAAGGTCCGGCATATAATGGGGGCTTCGCGTATTTATGATCGGAATGATCACAAAAATGCTTTCCACTCCACGGACGGTCATCCCGGTCCGTGAACTTTCAGAACTTGCGGCAGCAAGCGACGTAGAGGATCTTGGGTCAAAACTCGATCAGCGCATTCGTCGTATCTTCAAGGGGTCGCTCGCGATCCGCGAAGTTGATGCCGGCTCGACCAACGCCGAAGAAGAGGAGCTCAAGGCGCTCACTAATGCCTACTATGATATCGAGCGTTTTGGCGTGCATTTTGTCGCATCGCCACGCCATGCCGATATGCTCATGGTCACCGGTCCGATCACGAAGAATATGGCCAAAGCGCTCAAAGAAACCTACGAAGCGACACCGGCTCCAAAGATCATCGTTGCGGTCGGCGATGGAGCGATCGACGGGAGTCTCTTTAAAGACGCATATGGCGTCGTCGGAGGGACTGGCGCTGTTATCCCGGTCGATTATGGGATTCCTGGCGATCCGCCGTCTCCAAAAATGATCATCGCCGCATTGATCCATATCCTCGACGACATCGAGCATAAACGCAAAGCTGCATGATCCTCTCCACCGGACAACTCATTCTTACGGGCCTCATGGCCTTCGCTGCGGGCGCCATCGGAAGCTTCCTCTTCCGCGGCAGGGGCTCGGTTTCGCATCTCTGGGCAACCATCGCTGCATCGCTCGGCTCGCTCGCGTTGCTTGCCGCCGCGATCGACACGCTCTTGTCGTATGAGACATTTACTGCGATCCTCCCGGTCCCATCGAATCTCATGAGTTTCTCCGTGCGGCTCGACGATCTCGGTGCGATCTTTCTTGCGATCATCTCACTCGTTTCACTCCTCGCGTCGATATACGGCTATTCCTATCTCAATCGGCACACGCCCTCGGCTGGAAAAGCCAACGTTGGAATATTTTTGAACGTGTTTCTTGCGAGCATGCCGCTCGTGATCCTCGCCAACGACGCGATCGCATTCCTTATCTCGTGGGAGATCATGTCGCTCGCCTCGTATTTCCTCGTCGTTTCCGATCATCGCGAAGAGGGGAATGTGCGCGCGGGATTCATCTATTTTGTGATGACGCACATCGCAACGGCAGCGCTCCTCGTGATGTTCATGCTGCTTTTCCGCGAGACCGGTTCGTTCGACTTCGATGCATACCGCTCGTTCGGCCCGCTCATCTCGGAGGGGACAGCGATCGCGGTCGTCCTCCTTGCGCTTGTCGGCTTCGGGACAAAAGCGGGCATCATCCCGTTCCATATCTGGCTTCCCGGCGCGCACCCTGCGGCTCCCTCGCATATTTCCGCCCTCATGTCCGGCGTCATGATCAAAACGGGCATTTATATGCTGATCCGTGTCTGCTTCGAATTCTTCCCGACGCTTCCATCGTGGTTCGGCCTTCTTGTTCTTGCGATCGGATCAGTCAGCGCGGTCTTGGGCGTTCTCTACGCCCTTGCAGAGCACGATCTCAAGCGCTTGCTCGCATTCCATAGTATCGAGAACATCGGCATTATTTTGATCGGTCTCGGGACGGCGCTCGTCTTCCACGCCGCAGGGAACGATGGCCTTGCGCTCCTTGGTCTCGGTGCCGCGCTCTTTCATACGATCAACCATGCGATCTTCAAGTCGCTCCTCTTCCTTTCGGCGGGTTCGGTGGTCGCTGCGACACACTCGCGCAATATCGAGTCTTATGGAGGATTGATCCGCACCATGCCCGTCACCGCGACATTTTTCCTCGTCGGCTCGATCGCCATCTCCGGCATCATTCCGTTCAACGGGTTCGCGAGCGAATGGCTCACGTTCCAATCCCTCTTCGGGGGCATGGTCGTGCTCGATGTGACCGAGCGCATCGCCGTCGCGATCGCGGCAGCGTCGCTCGCGCTTACGGCAGGCCTCGCTGCGGCATGCTTCGTCAAAGCGTTCGGCATTACGTTCCTGGCGCGGCCGCGTTCGGATGCCGCCAGGAATGCAAAGGAATGCGGGTACGGTATGCGCATTCCCATGGTCGTGCTTGGTCTCTTGGCTTTGGTGCTCGGCGTGTTCGGGGGCCCCGCAGCACTCGTCTTCATTGCGATCGCGGCAAGCCTCCCGATCTTTGCGACAACAGGACTCTCGATCGATCTCGCCGGGGCAGGGAACCTGAGTGTTCTTGGCGGGTTCGGCACCATCGACGCATTCGCTATCGCTGGAGCCCTCGCCCTCGCGCTCCTCGTCACCGCAGCAATCTTCGCACTCGGAGGGAAGGAGCGCCGCCGCATCGCGCCCACCTGGGCATGCGGAGCCCTGCCGCTCTCGCCGCGCATGGAGATCACCGCAACCGCATTCTCGCGCGCGATCATCACGATCTTCGGGGGAGTACTCAAGCCCACCAAGCAGACCACGCTCGAATATCACGACGAACGGATGCGCTATTTCCCGAAATACCATGCGGTCGATATGCACCTGGATGACCTCTTCATGCGGTTCATCTATGGTCCGATCGCGCGCGGCGTGCTTGCATGTGCTCGCATCGTGGCCAAAACCCAGAGCGGAAACACGCATCTCTACCTTCTCTATGTCGTCGCAATGCTCGCGATCCTCTTAGCATGGGCGATGCACTGATCTCTATGACCAACACCACGCTTCTTCTCCAAGTTGTTTTGATCCCCGCACTCGCGCCGCTTTTTGTGGGCGTCATCCGCAAGATGAAAGCCATCATGCAGAACCGCCATGGTGCGAGCATCGTGCAGCCGTACCGCGAGCTTCGCAAGCTTTTCACGAAGGAAGAGATCGTCTCCGAGGACAGCTCGTTCATTTTTCTCATCGCGCCGTTCATCGTGTTCGCGGTCACGCTCGTGCTCGGGGCAATGGTGCCGCTTTTCGGTCTTCCTGCGCCGCTTGCCGGACACGGCGACCTTCTGACGTTCATCTCGCTCGTCGCTCTCGCTGCGTTTTTCCTCGCGCTCTCCGGCCTCGATGCAGGCGGCGCGTTCGGAGGCATGGGCTCGAGCCGCGAAATGACGATCGCATCCATGACCGAAGCGGGGGTTCTCTTCTCGTTTCTTCCGGTTGCATTCCTTGCGGCGAGCGCCGATCTCTCACTCATGGCGGAGCGGACAGGGGAGTTCACCGGGAGCGGACTTGTCGCGCTATTGATCGCACTCGGAGGATTCTTCATCGCGCTCTTGGCCGAGAACGCGCGCTATCCGTTCGACAACCCGAGCACGCACCTTGAGCTCACCATGGTCCACGAGGCGATGATCCTTGAATATTCGGGCCGGAGACTCGCGCTCATGGAATGGGCCGCAGCCAACAAGCTCTTCCTTTTTGCGATCGTCGGCGTGCAGCTCTTCATTCCATGGATGCCCGCTTGGGCCGCAACCGCTCCGCTCATTGCACTCGTCGCTGGGCTCAAGATCGGACTTCTGGCATTCGCGATCGCGTTCGTGGAATCCACGATCGCCAAGCTTCGCTATTTCCGCCTTCCCGATCTGCTCTTGAGCTCCTTCATGCTCGGGGTCATTGCGCTTATCCTTGCCGCTTTTTGATGCACCGCCTATGGATACCTCACTCGTCGCCGCTCTCTTGATTCTCGACACCGCTGTGTTTCTCGCGGTCGTTGTGATGCATCTCGCGAAGAAGCACTCGGCGCTTATTGCGCTCTATGCGGCGCAATCGATCGCCGTCTCCGGCATGCTGCTCCTCATCGCGCGCGAGGAGCACTCGGCATCGACCTACGCGGTCGCGGCAGCCATCTTCCTCGCAAAGGGCGCACTCGTTCCCTGGCTCCTTCGCCGCCTGCTCGCAAAGGGCAACATTCCGGCAACATCCGCGTCGTATCTGAGCACCCCCGAAACGCTGTTCGGACTTCTCCTTGTCACGCTCTTCGTCCAAACTCTGCTGGTGCCCGCGCTTGCCGATCTCGTTCGCTCGCCCGGTCTCGCATTTCTTGCGCTATCGGCGCTCTTCGCCTCTCTCCTGCTTGCTCTCACGCGCAAAGGTGCGCTCGCGCAGATCGTCGCGATTCTTGCGATCGAGAACAGCCTGGTTGCATTCGTCATGCTGCTCGGACTCCGCACGCATGCCCTGCTTGAGTTCGGGATCGTCCTCGATATTCTCGTCTGGGCCTTCGTGGCAAGCGCGTTCGTCGGTATGATCACGCGCCACTTCGGTTCCACGGATGTAACCATCATGAAGCAGCTCTCCGAATAGCCATTCGTCTATGTCCGCAGCAACTCTCACACTTCTCTCGCTCCCGATCTTCGCCTCGTTCGCCTCGTTCGGCGTGCGCTCGCGCAGGGGATTCGCCGAAGCGCTTGGCGTCATCGTCGGCACGATCGAACTCGTGCTCGCGCTCTTCATCGCGTTCTCACAGCTCTCCGGTGCGTCGAGCGACCCGCGCGCGTTCATCCTTTTTGATCCGCTCGGTTCGCTCTTCCTTGTCATCATCTGCGTCCTTGGATTTTCTGGACTGATCTATTCGTCCTCATACCTCGCACGCGAGGTTGCAGACGGCGCGATCGGCCCCACGCGCGTCCGCCAGTACTACGCGCTTTTCCATGCGTTCATGTTCTCGATGTTCCTCGCCGCAGGGTCCAACAACATGATCCTGCTTTGGATCGCCATCGAGGCGACGACCCTTGCGAGCGCGTTTTTGATCAGCTTCTTCGACCGGCCTGCGTCCATCGAAGCAGCATGGAAATATATCGTTATTAATTCCGTTGCGCTTCTCCTTGGCCTTTTCGGCGTCTTCCTGATGGCCGCTGCGATCGATCGCGCGGGGATGCCGCTTTCGTTCGATCCATCCGTGCTCGGCGGACTCGGAGGCATGCTTCCGGCTGCGCTCATCCAAATGGCGTTCGTCTTCATTCTGATCGGCTACGCCACAAAGGCCGGTTTCGCTCCGATGCACACCTGGCTTCCGGATGCGCACAGTCAGGCTCCTGTACCGGTGAGCGCGATGCTTTCCGGCGCGCTTCTCAATATCGCCTTCCTCGGCATTCTCCGTTTTAAGGGCGTTGCAGACGCGACGCTCGGAGGAGACTTCGCTGCGACGGCGCTGCTCGTTTTCGGGATCCTCTCGGTCTCGATCGCGGCGATCTTCATTTTGATCCAGCGCCAATACAAGCGCCTGCTTGCATATTCCAGTATTGAGCACATGGGCCTGATCGCGATCGGAATGGGACTCGGCGGTGCAGCGGCAGTCGCAGCGCTTTTGCATGCGCTCTATCATTCGCTCGCAAAATCGATGCTCTTCCTCGCGTCGGGAAATATCGCACATCGTTATCATTCGCTCGAGATCGCCGATGTGCGCGGACTCCTCAAGAGCATGCGCATCACGGGCCCGATCTTCTTCATCGGCCTTCTTGCGGTCATGGGACTTCCTCCGTTCGGCACGTTCATGACCAAATTCGCGATCCTCGCCGCCCTCTTCGAGCAGCATCTTGCGCTCGGTATCGCTGCAGTCATTGCGCTTGCGCTCGCCGTTGCAGGATTCATGCGCCATGCATCGCAGATCTTCTTTGGCGATGCCGACGGCAAGGAGCCCGAGCGCGGCGACCTCGCACGGAGCGCACCGCTCATCCTGCTTGGGCTGTCGCTCGTCATTCTCGGCACCTGGGTTCCGGAACCGCTGGTCGCTCTCGTTCGCGCCGCCGCTCTCTAATACGCCTATGACATCACACGAACTCATCGCATTCATCCCGAAGACCACCAAGGCTCATCAGCATGGATCCAATATGGTCTTTGAGGTTTCCCAAGGAGAACTTCGGCCGCTCGCTCGGATGTATGCCGAGTCCGGCGTACTCCGCCTCGTCATGATGCTCGGCATCGATGATCGCGATCGCGAGGGCGACTTCAAGGTCTTCTACGTGTTCGGCGCAGCAGGCACAGGACGTTTTCTCGTTCCGTTCGTCCGAGCTTCGAAAGAAGGCACCTATCCCTCGATCGCGCGCGAGATCCATGGCGCATCCATGTATGAGCGCATCATCAAGGAATCATTCGGACTTACCGCAGAGGGACACCCTGGCGCACTACAGCCGCATCGCCTGCACGCACCCTGGCCGATCGACGCTTTTCCCATGCGAAAGGACGCAATGACCCCGGACGAAAATTCCGGCGAATCCATCCGCTACGATTTTGCAGAAATCGGCGGGGAAGGGATCTACGAAGTTCCAGTTGGGCCGGTCCACGCCGGGATCATCGAGCCGGGACACTTCCGCTTCAGCATGGCAGGGGAGGAGATCATTTCGCTTGAGCCGCGCCTAGGATGGGTCCACAAGGGCACCGAGAAACTCTTTGAATCGCGCACGATCGCAGAGCAGCTCAAGCTTGCAGAGCGCGTCGCTGGCGACACGTCGTTCACGCATGCAACCGCCTATGCGCAAGCGATCGAAGATCTTGCAGGTATTGCCGTTCCTGAGCGCGCCGCTGCGCTTCGCGTTGTGTTCTCGGAGATAGAGCGCATCGCGAACCACGTGAGCGACATCGGTTTTATCATGGGAGATACCGGGTTCAACTTTGGCGGTGCGCATTGTTCGCGGATTCGTGAAAGGGTCATGCGTGTCGCCGAACGCGCGACTGGCCATCGCTTTCTCCGCGGCGTAGCAGCCATCGGAGGGGTCCATACCGATCTCGATGCCAAAGCAGAGGCCGAGATTGCTGCAGAGCTCGCGGATATCGAGCGCGATTTCACCGAAGTCATGCGCGTCGCCGACGAAAGCACCTCGCTCTACAATCGCTTAGTCGGCACCGGAACGGTCTCCGAAGAGGCGGCGCGAGACCATTGTGCGGTCGGAGTCGCTGCCCGTGCGTCGGGTATTGCAACGGACGTCCGAAAAGACTTCCCGTACGCCGCGTACGCGAAATTCCCGATCACGCTGCCGGAGACGAAGAGCGGCGATGTCCATGCGCGATACCGCGTGCGCATTCATGAGGCGTTCGAGGCGTTCCGGGTGATCCAGGCGGTGCTTGCAAAGCTCCCCAAGGGTGCAGCGCGCGCTGCTGTCGATCTCGATCGGATCGCACTCAGGAAGCAATCGTACGCGCTCGGACTCACCGAAGGATGGCGTGGGGAAATCGCGTATTTTGTCGCCACCGACGCTGCGGGCAAGATCGTCCGCGTATCGCCGCGCGACCCCTCGTTCATCGATTGGCACCTTGCGCCGATCGCCGCAGCAGGAAGCGTCCTTCTCGATTTCCCCCTCATCAACAAGAGTTTCAATATGTCGTATTCCGGCAACGATCTCTGATTTACACCTCCACCTCTGCCGAACACACAAAAGCCGCACATCAATCAATGATGTGCGGCGTGTTTTTCGGCCGGTCAGAATGCGTCGCCGCGCGGGTGCAGCTGAAGACAGTTCTTCCGCTGGCGTTCGGCATGGATTTCCTCGATCACCTCGCGATGTTCGAGCGTCCAGTCTTCGAAACGTTCAACATCGAAGAAATACGTGCGCTTATCCTGGTCGGCAAAGAGCCAGAGGTACCCGGCTCGGAGCCTGCGGGCAATCACCCCGAGATGCCAGCGCAGCCAGCGGATCGAGAACGAGAATCGGATCGATCGCCGTTCCGACGACATCCGTTCATCGACATGCAGATAGCAACCGATCTTCTGGATCCACGGGTACGCCGCACGGAGCTCGCGCTTCGCCTTCGCAAGAAGGAGGAGCAGCTCGATGAAATCGACTTCATGGAGCGCCGCAGCGCCGCAGGGAACGTGCACATAGAGCGCAACGTGCTTCAGATCTTTCAGCTTGAGGCCTTCTCCGATCTTGCGGATCAAGCGCTCTGAGTCGCCATAACAGCCGAGCGGGGAGTGGCGCGGGATCACGGCAGCGCCGCCGTGGTCCGTCAGCAGGTGGAAGACCATGTTCCCGTCCAGACAATGCTTGCAGGACGTCAGGATGTGCTGTCCGAGCTTATCGATCAGCTGATGCCCGTCGGCGCACATGACCATAAGTACTTGCGAGGGCATCATGTGCCCCTCGAGGGGAAGCAGGATGCCGCGCTCGTCGGACTGAAATTCCACGATGCGGTCGCGCACCTCTTGCGAAAGCAGATGTGGCATAGCGAACGTCTCCTTTGGTATGAGATTCGGAAAGAACGGACTTCGGTATCATTCCACGAATTCCACTTCTGTCAAGCATTTTCCGTGCGGTTTTCTGGGGTAATGACCAAAAGTGGCGATGCAGGGCATTTGCGCCTATCAACATTCCCTCCGGCGGGGAAGTATGGTAGGGTACGCCCATTATGGAAGGCGGAATCCACGTTGCGATCGCGCCCGAGATCGTCGGGCACTGGTTCGGGCTCCCCATCACCAACACCCTGCTCATGAGCTGGATCGTGGTCTTCCTGCTCGCGGCAATCGCGATCACGGTCGGACGCAAGGCAACGCTCGTTCCCGGCAAAATGCAGCTTCTTCTCGAACTCGGCGTTTCGAACGTCTTCGACTTCGTTGCCGACACCCTCGAGAGCCGCGACCACGCCAAGCGGTATTTCCCGCTCATCATGACGATGTTTCTTTTCATTTTTACCGCCAATCTGCTCGAATTCGTTCCTGGCGTCGGTTCGATCGGCATTCTCGCCAATCAGGCGCACGAAGCGGCTGAGGCAGCAGGGCACGGCGCTGGCTATGTGCCGCTCCTGCGCTCCATGAACACCGACCTCAACATGACACTCGCACTCGCGATCATTTCGTTCCTCGTGATCGAGATCTCCGGCATCGTCATGATCGGATTCTTCAAATACATGAGCCGATTCCTTCCGTTCCATGCCTTTCACAATGGCATCGGGAATGGCATCATTGCGATGTTCGTCGGGCTGATCGAGTTCGTCTCCGAACTGATCCGCCTGATCTCGTTCTCCTTCCGTCTCTTCGGCAATATCTTTGCGGGCGAAGTCCTGATCGCGGTGATGGCGTTTTTCGTCCCATTTGCCCTCCCAGTCCCTTTCATGGCGTTCGAAGTGTTCGTTGGCTTTATGCAAGCGGCGATTTTCTCGCTGCTGACGCTGTTCTTCATAAAGCTCGCGATCACGGAGACGGCGCATTGATCAATTATTAGCCACCATGTAGCTTCAGACTGACGCAAGAAAGTCTGTTATAAATCAATTTCATCCATATGGAACTCGAAGCAGCAAAGACAATCGGTATGGCCCTCGCAGCAGGTCTCGGCGTTATCGGCCCCGGCATCGGCATCGGTATTCTCGTCGGACGCGCACTCGAGGCGATCGGACGCAATCCCGACGCTCAGGGCAAGATCATGACCACCATGTTCATCGGCGCGGCACTCACCGAAGCGCTCGCCATTCTCGCTCTCGTGTTTGCGGTTCTTGTCGCGAACGGCGCGATGCTCAAATAATCGTCTCATTATTCTCGCCCTATGGAAGCCTTGGATGCATTCGGGATCGACTGGCGGCTGCTCGCCATACAGGCGGTCAATTTCGCGCTGCTCCTCTGGCTCCTGAAGCGCTATCTCTTCACGCCGCTCATCGGCATGCTCGAGAAGCGCCAGGCGGAGATCGCCAAGGGCGTCGCGAACGCAGCTCGCCTTGAGGCAGAGCACGCCGCGCTCGAAGGCGAGCGCGAGCAGATCCTTCGCCGCTCGCGTGATGAGGCCAACACGATCGTGGAGGCCGCCCGCCGCACCGGCGAGGAGAAGGAGCGCGAGATCGTACATGCCGCCACCGAGCGTGGCGCACAGGTCGTGAGCGAGAGCCAGGTTCGCGCGCGCGAAGAATATGACCACATTCTCGCCGAAAGCCAGAAGGAGATCGCCCAGATTGCGATCCTCGCCGCAGAGAAGATCCTCCGCGAACGCCCGCAAGGCGCCGCCAAATAATCGCTATGCGCGCCACAACGTACGCCCAAGCCCTTCGCGAACTCCTCGCCGCCGCTCCGAAGTCGGAGCACGATGGACTCATCGAACGTTTTGCCGCAACCGTTCGCCGCAACGGACATGCGCATCTTTTTCCCGCGATCGTTCGCACCCTGGAGCGCCTCGCACAGCGCCATGCGCGCGAAGCGACGCTCGAGATCGTCACCGCCGAGAAGATCACGCACGATGAACGCGAAAAGATCCTCGCCGCGCATTCCGCGCCGAAAGATCGCGTCGTGGCGGAGCGCGTTGATCCCTCGCTTGTCGGCGGCTACGTGCTTCGAAGCCGGAGCCAGCGCATTGATGCAAGTTACAAACGCACCCTGTTCGAGCTTTACCAGCACATCGTCAACAATTAGCCACCACTACCCACCATG
>DATIBL010000104.1:0-10676 GCA_035457505.1 Minisyncoccota bacterium
GGAGCAGCTCGCCAATCTGGAGAAGACCCTGAAGCATCAGAAGCAGCGCGGAAACTGGGGCGAGGCATCGCTTGAGCTCATCCTCTCGAATACGCTCGCGCCGGGGCAGTACATGATGCAGCATGAGTTCCGCAACAAGGAGAAGGTCGATGCCGTGATCGTCACCAAGGAGGGCATCATTCCGATCGATGCGAAATTTTCGCTCGACAATTATAATCGCGTCGTTCAGGCGATCGACGACCGGCAGCGCGAGGAGATGGAAAAGGAGTTCAAGAATGATCTCAAGAAGCGCATAGATGAAACCGCGAAATATATCCGCCCGGAGGAGGGGACGCTGCCGTTCGCGTTCATGTACATTCCGGCCGAGGGTATCTACTACGACCTTCTGATCAACGAGGTCGGTGCGGTGAAGGTCAACACGCGCAATCTGATCGACTATGCATACAACGAAAAGAAAGTCGTGATCGTTTCTCCGACGACCTTCATGGCGTACCTGCAATCGGTGCTCTACGGATTCAAAGCATTCAAGATCGAGGAGACCGCGAAAGACATCATTAAGCGCGTCAACGAGCTCGGAAAGCATCTCAAAGCCTATGAGGACTATATGGCCAAGCTCGGGAATTCACTCTCGACGACCGTCAATCACTACAATGCGGCGTCCAAGGAACTCGGAAAGGTCGACAAGGATGTGCTGCGCATCACGGGTGCCGCACCGGGCCTTGAGCCGATGGTGCTTGAGCGGCCGATCCTCGACCCCGACACCTAGCGGGAATTCCTTTTGGGCAAATCAAAAGACCCGCAACAAGGTGCGCGGGTCCGTGTGCCGGAGATGTGCCGGTCAGCTGAAGTCCCGGAGAAGCATGGCGGCATCATCCGGCGATGTGGCCACGAAACGCACGCTCGGTGCGGTCTCGAAGATGAGTGCGTCATGCGCGCGGTCGGCGATGGTCGGAATGTTCTGCTTTTTGAGTTGATTGCGGATACGGTCGAATTCCTGGTGGACGACGCAGGAACTGACCTCGTTGTGGGGGTATTCGACGCCGAAACGGACGCCAGATTTGGTCGTGAAGACAAAGAAACGCTGCGGGACATCGCGATTGAGAACCATGCTCTTCTCCAGTGTGTGAACGAACGCCGAAGTGGATCATACAACGCCAATATGAGCCGTCAAGGAGCCCCCGGCTGCGCTTTTCCGGATTCCCTTGCAAACCATGGGAAAGTGTGTAGAATGGCTTTCACTATGGCATTCGCAGTAATCCAGACCGGCGGAAAGCAGTACGTAGTCGAGCAGGGGGACACCCTCAAGATCGAGAAGCTCGACGGCGTCAAGACTGGCGACACGGTAACTTTCGATAAGGTGCTTTTGGTGGACGACGGCGCGACGACCAAGGTCGGCATGCCGCATCTCGCCGGTACCAAGGTGACCGCAAAGCTTGTTGCAGAAGGAAAGGGAAAGAAAGTGCTCGTCGTGAAGTATCGCCCGAAGAGCCGCTACTACAAGAAGAACGGCCACCGACAGCCTTTCTCCGAAGTCACGATCGAATCGATCGGATAAAGATCAAAAAGCGCTCCCCGAGAGCGTTTTTTGTTTCGGCAGATGGAGATGGTACTACGTCCGTCGCTCAAGAGCCCATCTGACGGTGTCTGGGTCGGCGTATTCGAGCTCGCTTCCGGTTGAGAGTCCGCGGCCAAGCGTAGAGAGCGCGATACCGCTTTCTGCGAGGCGATCGGCAAGGATCGTGCGGATGTGATCCGCTGTGTGCTCGCTCTCTGGGGTGACCGCAAAAGCGAGAATGATCTCGCGAAGGCCGAGCGGCGCGAGCGCATCGATGCGTTCGACGAGCTCACGGGTGCGGATCTTGCGTTCCGGCTCCTTCTCGAGCATGGGCAGCGTTCCGCCAAGAACGAAGTATCGTCCGCGATAACCGCCCTTCTCGAGTGCGTCGAGATCAGCATCTCGCTCGACGATAGCAAGCGTCGCAGTATCACGCATGAGATCGGCGCAATAGGTACAGCGGCCGTCCACGCTTTTCTCGGATGCCATAAAATAGCGACGGCATCCAGTGCACTCTCGAATGGAGCGTTTGAGTGTGCGAATCTCGTCGGCAAGGTCATCGAGGACGCTTTGCGGGCGGTTGAGCAGATGAAAGACGAATCGGCGCGATTGGCGGGCGCCAATGCCGGGAAAATCCGCGAAGATCTTTGCGAGACGATCGATCTGGTCCATAGCAAGAGTGCACTAGAAGACCTCGTCGAATGCGGTGTCGACCTTGCGATTCTTTTCGATATCTCGGAATGTCGTCCGGCGATCGTCGAAGAAGAGCTCGACGATACCCGTCGGGCCGTTGCGGTGCTTTTCGATCATGATCTCCGCAATGTTCTTTCGCTCCGAGGCCTCGTTGGTCCGGTCTTCGCGATGGATGAACATGACCACGTCCGCGTCCTGCTCGATAGAACCGGAATCGCGCAGGTCGGAGAGGCGAGGCCGTCCGCCACGCTGTTCGACCGCACGAGAGAGCTGCGAAAGCGCGAGGACCGGAATGTCGAGCTCCTTCGCGAGTCCCTTGAGCGATCGGGAGATCTCGGTGACTTGCTGGACCATCGAGTCGGAATTCCTGAGGGGAGTCATAAGCTGGAGGTAGTCAACGATGACGAGTCCGAGCTTGTGTTCAGCCTTGAGGCGACGGACTGCCGAGCGCATCGAGAGGATGTTCATGCCCGGCGTGTCGTTGATGAAGATCGGTGCTTTAGAGAGTCGATCAATAGCTTCCGAGAGGTAGGCGAACTCGCTGTCGGCGTTTAGCTTGCCGGTGCGCAGGCGCCACGAATCGACGGACGACTCGGCTGCGAGCATGCGGTCGATGAGCTGCTGTGCGCTCATTTCAAGCGAGAAGATGCCCACCGGAACGCCATGCTCGACCGCAGCGCGGCGCGCCATGTCGAGCGCGAGCGATGTCTTACCAACAGACGGACGAGCGGCCAGGATGATGAGGTCGGATTTCTGAAGTCCGGAGAGCAGATTGTCGAGTGAAGTGAAACCGGTCGAGACACCGCGGAGCCCTTCGCCAGCCTGATGCAGTTTTTCGATACGCTCCCATGCTTCGGCAAGCGCATCTTTGATGTGCACGATCGACTGCGGTGCGGCCGTGTTTGAGATGTTATAGATCTTCTGCTCTGCCTCATCGATCAGTTGATCGAGCTCGCGCTCCTCGCTGTAGCCGAGTTCGCTGATATGGTTCGCTGCGTCGATCAGCGTGCGCATGACGAATTTCTTGCGGATGATCTCCGCGTAGTATTTTGCATTTGCCGAAGAGGGGACCGCGCCGGCAAGCTCCGCGAGATAGGAGCGTCCGCCGATCTGATCTAGCTGGCGTTTGTCTTCGAGCTTCGCGGAGAGGGTGAGGAGATCAATCGGATCGCGCTTGGCGGCAAGCTCGATCATGCCGTGATAGATCAAGCGATGCTTCTCGGCATAGAACGCATCGGCCGAGAGCGAGTCGGAAATGTCGTAGAGCGATTCGGAACGAAGGAGAATAGATCCAAGGAGCGCTTTCTCCGCTTCGGTGTGTTGCGGAGGGATGCGAACATTCGTATAGGGCGACGGACGAGCCGACGCTCCGTATCCTTCGGATCGAGCCATGGGGACATTCTATCACGCACCCGCGCATGGGAGGAAAGGACGGGGGGATGTGAAAAACCTGTGTACAAAATCGCCCCCGAACCGTGAAGTTCGGGGGTCTTGTCATTTACCGCGGCTTGTGTACGCACACCGAGAGGATGAGGTCGCGTGAATGGACGATCGCGCTCTCCTGGGACATCGCTAGCGTACCGAGAGCATTCACGAATTGTCGTGCCCGCGTTGCGGGGAGGTTCAGTGACGCAAAATTCGTGAGACGCAGAACCTCGACGATTCGGCAGATGAACGCATAGCGCTCCGGATCCCCCCAGACCTCGGGCATGCCTGGCTCCTCCTTGACCGAAACTTCTGGGAGGTGGCCGAGGATGCAAAGCCACTTCATCATGATGGGTTGGGGAACGACGATCACATCGTTCTCGTCGATGTGGAGCCTTTCTCGAAGATCTTCGAACATGACTTCGACGGCGTCAGCAACGCGAGAGATCGCGAGCTCGATAGTGTGCTCTTGCATGATGCCTCCTTGTGATCCCGCTAGGGGAGTTGTTCGCAGGATGAACTGCTGGCCGAAGTCAATCATACATAGGCCAATTTGTCAAGTGTTGTTTTGGGATACGGGTGCAATCCTGCCTTGGTACAATCTGAGGATATGCTCGGTACTCAAACGACACAGGCGGTCATCTTAGCCGCCGGAAAAGGCACGCGCATGCGTCCGCTGACTGATGCTGTCCCAAAGCCGCTTCAGGAAATACTCGGGCGATCGCTCCTTGCGTACAAGCTCGATGTGCTCCCAGCCTCGATCGACGACGTAGTGATCGTGATCGGGCATCTCGGTGAGCAGATCGTCTCGGCGATCGGCGAGCGACAGGGAACTCGAACGATCCGCTATATCGCGCAGAGCGAACTCAATGGGACGGCGGGCGCGCTGCTTTCTGCTCGAAGCCTGCTCAGAGAGCGATTTCTTGTGTTGATGGGCGATGATCTTTATGACGCAAATGATCTTGCTCATCTTGCAGAAGAGGAGATGGCGATCGGTATCGCGGAGGTGTGCGATCGTGAGATCGGCGGAGAGATTATACGGAAAGACGACGGGACGCTGCTCGAAGTCCGCGAGGCGCGGCATCGGGTCGATCACGGATTCATCTGTACTGGCGCCTATGCACTGACGCAGCGTTTCTTCGCGCATGCGCCCGTCGCGGTGCCGGGCTCTCTCGAGCTCGGGATTCCGCAGACGCTCGCATCCATTGCGCGAGAAGCACCTGTAGCGCTGGTCCCATTCACGCGATGGATGCAGATAACATCGCCTGAAGACCTCGTTCGTGCTCAGGAATTTGTTAGAATGAAGTCATGAATCCCGAAGGGCCGCACGTACCAGATGTTGAGGAAGAGACTCCTGTTTTGGTGGAGGGGGTGGAAGTAGATGCTGTTGTTGATGCCTCGGACTTGAGCGCACACATGCAGTACGAAGCAATGCCAGAGGTTCCTGTCGCTGCCAAAGCCGAGGTGTCGCACGAGAGGATTCTGGAATTTGAGGAGAGTCTCTTTGCGCGCAGTCTGGACCAGATCAACACATCGGCGCAGCAAGCATATAAGCGCAGGGAAAGTGGGATCGCGATCCGTGAGGATGAAGTCAATGCGATCGCGAATGCAAAAAGGAAATGGTGGTACAAGCGATTTGGCTTTCCTTATAGCGATCAAAAAAGGCGCATGCAGCTTCTGCGAAAGCAGCACGGTCTTTCCATGCAGCTCGAGCGCAGGGATGCGGCGAACAAAGAGTCGTCCCCAAAGGAAGAACAGATGCCCCGAGCTGAGCGCTACGCGGCAATTGCACGAAGAATGCGGATAGATCTTTTGCAAAGGAACACAAGCAATGAGGGTTCGTACAACTATTGGAAAAAACGCTTGAAGCAAGATCCGCTGCTTTTCGGTGACGCGAAAAATATTTCTTCGGAATCCGTTGCAAAGCTCCTCAAGAGCGAAAAATGGATCGCGCGTCGTGCCGAAGCGATGTATGCGCTTGCGAAGCGCTTGTCCGATATCGACGAGCGGGAGGATTATCCGGACGCCGAGAAAGAGGGTCGCCAAACTGTTTTCTATGACCGGGAAACAGAGGCTCCCTACGTCGAAGGCAGAGATGGTGCTCGGCACGTTCTCTCGCCTGAGGAGATTGCGATCGATCTCGATTGGGGGAACCGCTATCGCCCTGATGAAAGCGTTCCGGATCGGCTTTGGCGGAGGATCCGTAAGCGCTCGGATATTGCAGAAGCACGGAGGTCGATCGGTGTGATCGACAACGAGGAGCTTGCACAGATCGAGAAGCTTTCGCTCCCAACAACCGCGATCACCGGGGAATGGATCGCAGAGCATTTCGAAGCCGACAATTTGTCATTTCCAGGAATTGTCGCGGAACGCATGGCGAAGAATGTGCTCAAGCGTCGAGTACTGCGGGATCCGGAGCTTGATTTTACCGTTGAGGATTCGAACGCGGTGGAAGATGCGGTTTTGAAATATGATTTTTCCGTCGTGCGCCGCAATCGCCGGGGTATCGCAACCGAGCCCCAGGGGCTCTCTCGTGAAGAGTACGTGGAGGAGAAGCGAAAGCTCGGTGTGCAATTTACGGTGTCCGCTCATTCGTCGAAGATCAATCAGAAGATCCACCAGATCGAAGAAGCAAAAGCGATCGCAAACTCGGAAGTGATGCAGAAATATACCAAAAGCCGCGTGGAAGATATTGTGCTCGTCTCGCTCAAACTGAATGCGTCGGTGCGTTATCAGCGCTGGCTCGACGAAGGGAAGCCGCCGGGAGGACCGGAGCGCTATATGGACGATGCGGAGATCGAAGACCTTGTTTCGCGCGTGACAGCCGGCATGCCGGCGTCGCCGGATGAGGAGGATGTCCAAGTGACCGAGGAGTTGATCGAGATGCCCACCATGGACGATGTTCCCGGAAGCGATGAAGATACTGAGTAATATGAGACTGAGAATATGAATAAAGCGACATTTGGTGCAGGGTGCTTTTGGGGTGAGCTCGCCCGTCTGGGAACCCGCTTGGCGGGAGGGCGAGCGCAAGACCTTTTGAGCTGTTTCATGAGCTTGGTGAAACGAAAGAGCCAAAAGGTGTACTGCGCCGGTACGGCGTAAGAGACGTGATATGCAGAATATAAGTAAAGCTACATTCGGCGCAGGGTGTTTTTGGGGAGTCGAATTTCTCTTTCGCGCGATCCCGGGCGTGATCGACGTTGCGGTCGGATACGAAGGCGGAACAAAGGATTACCCCACCTACGAAGATGTTTGTACCGACGCAACCGGTCATGCAGAGGTGGTCGAGATCGACTTTGATCCAGCGAGGGTTTCATACCAGACTCTTGTCGAAACGTTTTTTGCCCACCATGATCCGACAACGCTCAATCGCCAAGGACCCGATGCCGGAACACAGTATCGCTCGGTCATCTTCGTCCACGACGATGAACAGCGTGGTATCGCCGAGCATGTCCGCGGCGAGCTCGAGACCTCGAAGCGCTTCGCAAAGCCAATCGTCACGGCGATTGAGCCCGCATCGACCTTTTGGCGCGCAGAAGACTATCACCAGCGGTATTTTGAGAAGAAAGGCATCGATCCCACGTGCCACGTGTGATGCCTTGCGGCGTGCCGTCTATTCTCGTTTGCTCGCAACCTGCCCCTCGGGAGTGTCTTTGACCGTCCAGCCTTTTGCCTGGATCGCGTCGCGCAGATCATCGGAACGTCTCCAGTTGCGCTCCTCGCGCGCACTCTCGCGCTCAGCGAGGAGCATCGCGATATCTTCCGGTGGCCGCTCGGGTCCCACGAGCTCGCTCACTTTTTCGTGCGTGGTGCGAAGCCCGAGCCCGAGGACGCGATCAAAGACGAGCATCGTCGCTGCACGGACTCCCGGAGCGAGATCCTTGTCGCGAATAACCTCATGCAGGAGCGCGATCGCCTGCGGGGTGTCGAGGTCGTTCGCAAGATGCACCACGAATCGCTTGAGATACGCAGCGTTCGGCTCGGCAATCGGCTCGTCTGCATTCTGGGCGGCAAGCAGTGCGTCAGTGATGCGCGACATCGTACTTTTCGCTCCCTTGAGCGCTTCCCATGTGAAATTGACGGTCGTGCGGTATCCGGCAGTGAGGAGCCAGTAGCGGTAGGCAAGGGGAGTGATGCCTTTCGCACCGATATCGGCGAGCGTGAGCGTGTTTCCGATCGATTTGGACATCTTCTCTCCCTCGACCGTCATGTGCGCGTGATGCATCCAGTATCGGACGAACGGCTTTCCGGTCACGCATTCGCTCTGTGCGATTTCGTTGGTGTGATGGACAGGAATATGGTCGATCCCGCCTGTGTGGATGTCGATCGTTTCGCCGAGGTATTTCATCGCCATGGCGGAGCACTCGATGTGCCAGCCGGGGAACCCCTTTCCGAATGGCGCCTCATAGCCGAGCGCGTCGTTGAATTTCCAGAGCGCGAAGTCGGTCGCGCTCTTTTTCTCGCCCATCGTGACGCGTGCTCCAGCGCGCATGCCCGCGATGTCGAGTCGCGCGAACTTGGCGTAGTTTGGAAAGGTGGTTGTATCAAAATAGATGCCGTCTGCGGTGCGATACGCATGATGACCCTCGATCAGGCTCTCAATAAGATGGATATCCTCGGCAATATGGTCAGAGGCTTTCGGATAGGAATCCGGCTCCTTTATATTGAGCGCGCGGAGGTCCTTGCGGAAGATTTCAGTGTAGCGCTCGCCGACCTCTCGCATAGCTTCCTTGGTGAGCGGCAAAGCTTCGCGCTTGAGGGCGGCAGTCATTTTGTCCTCGCCTTCGTCTCCGTCGCCGATAAGATGTCCAACGTCGGTGATATTGATGACCTGATTGACGTGGTATCCGAAGAGCTCGATCGTCCGGCGGATCGTGTCGGCAAAAACGTAGGAACGGAGATTCCCGATATGCGCCACGTTGTAGACGGTCGGCCCGCAGTGATACATCGTGACCTCGTCCGGGTGTTCGGGTGATGGTGTGAAAACCTCAAGGGTACGAGAGGCGGTATTGTAGAGCTTGAGTTCCGGGTGCATGGGATGATGGTGAGCGCTTAGCGTGGTACGAAACTATCATAAAACGCGTACCCTGGCGATCACCGGGCTTGGTTAGAGCCAGCGTTTGCGCTTGAAATAGAAATACGTCGATCCGGCGAGAATGATCATGCCGGTCAGGATGATCCAGAAGGCGTATGGCGAGTCGATGAGGGGCATGCCCCCGGCTCTCGTGGAGAAGATCTGTCCGAGGAGCGACGCGGGCAGGATGGAGAACGTCGTCGCGGTGAGCACCTTCATGACGTCGTTGGTTTTGGTCGAGAGCAGTGAATTGTTCGTCTCGCGGAGATTGGCGAGAACTTCCTTTTGATCCTCAAACATTTCTTCAACTTTGAGATATTCGCCAACAACGTTTTCGATCCAGTGGCGGAACTCATTGCCAAAGAATTCTTCTGATGCGCGAGCGAGCGAATTGAGCGTCGCTTCATGCTGACGAAGCGCTCGGTGGAAGGTGAGCAGGTCGCGGTTAATCACGGAGAGCTGCTCGACCATGTCGCGCTCGCGTCCGGCGAAGATCTGCTCTTCTGCATCACCGAGCTGGTCGCGAATGATCTCGAGCTCATGGATGCATGACGCATAGATCTTGCGGATCATGTAGAAGAAAAGGAATCCTGCGTGCTCGCCGATGTTGGAGCGATCAAGGATCGAGTTAACCTCGAAGACCTTGGAGAATTTGTGCAGCGGATCCACTGCGTCGTAGCGCACCGTGATCAGGAACTTCTTTCCAATGATGAAATCGATCTCCTGGGCCTGGCTTGAGCCGTGCGAGTGGCGGATGGCAGGGAAGTGGAGCACGAGATAGATGAAGTTCTCGTGGCGGTCGACCTTCGGACGTACCGAGGGTCCGAGCAGCTCATCGGCAACCATCGGATGAATGTCGAATTCGTCCATGAGCGCCCGCACTTCTTCATGCGTTGGCTTTTCAATATCGATCCATACCAGTTCCCGGTAGGGGTATCGCGTGATCATACGGTGTTCAGTATAGCATCTCGTATGCGCTCGACCGAGAACGCTTTCCACTTGCCCGTGGAGAAGCGATGCGCGATAATTGCTCCGTGAATCCCAAACTCGCGCCCTATGTGCGCCTCGCCGCCGCCGCAATCGCCGGCGTGCTGCTTTTTGGTGCAGGAATTTTGGTGGGCGAATCCAATCGCCCTGAGGCGGAGAAGATCGTCGGCCTCGTGAACTATCTCGCAAACCCGGGTACGGCAGATGCGAATAATGGACTGACCGAGCTCACCACCTGCTTCGACGAGCGCGGCGCCAAGATCCCATGTGCGATTGATCGGACCAATGTCGCGACATCCACCGATGCGCCCGGCGATTTCAATCAGTTCTGGAAGGCGTGGAATGTCATCAATGAGCGCTATGTCCCGACCAAAGAAAAGTCCGCCACCAATCAGGAAAGGGTCTGGGGTGCGATCGGCGGCCTCGCGAACTCCCTCGGCGACCCGTACACCTATTTCATGCCGCCGCAGGAGAAATCGATCTTCGAAGAGGATGTCAAAGGCAATTTTGGCGGCGTTGGAATGCAGGTGGGGATGAAGGACAGCATCATCACCGTCATTGCTCCGCTCAAGGGTTCGCCTGCAGAGCGCGCCGGAATCAAGGCTGGCGACAAAGTACTCCTGATCGACGGTGCGACCACGACAGGCATGACGGTCGACAAAGCCGTCTACCTCATCCGCGGCGAAGTCGGAACAAAAGTGCGGCTGACGCTCTTCCGTGAGGGAAGCGAGGAACCGATCAACGTCGAGGTTGTTCGCGATGTGATTCAGGTGCCGACGATCGACACGAAGCAGGAGGACGGCGTCTTCATTATTCAGCTCTACGGATTCCCTGCAACGGGCGGCGAACTTTTCCGCCAAGCGCTGCGTGATTTCGTGCAATCCGGAAGCGATAAGCTCGTGCTCGATCTGCGCGGAAACCCGGGCGGCTATCTCGAGATCG
>DATIBL010000105.1:0-21445 GCA_035457505.1 Minisyncoccota bacterium
GAGTGCTTGGCTGCTATTCATGGAAAGAACCTCTACCTCTGGAATTCAATGGAAAATCACGAGGAGTTCGTTACGTGGGTCTGAGCTCTGCCTACAACAAAATGTACAAACATGCAAGTCTCTGGCCAAATTTTGCCCCATTTGGGCGATCGAGTTCTCCCCAATCTTTCCACAGGGTTTTCGACATTCCAGGGGATGCTTGACAGGGAAGAATGTGCGACTATACTACCCAGGTATCAGTATGTGGACGCTCCTCTACGAAAACAGCTAAAGCGAAATACAACGCGTTTTGTGTTGTATCCGCCGATGGCGGATTTTCATTCAGAGGAAGGAAGAACGGAAGCACTGCCCGCAACTTGAAATCAGAACCCTGTCCCGGAGACCAGCGTGAGTAACGCCGGTGCTACAGAGCCGGAGACAGTGAATCAAAAGGTGTGATCATCGAGCGAGCACGATCGGAAATACGCAAGTATGGCCCGATCGTGGCTCACAATAAAGAACAACACTCAATTGTGGTTATGGTTGATTGGGTTCCCAATGGAACCCAAGAGCATATGGTGGATGCCTTGGCTCTTGAAGGCGATGAAGGACGTGGCGTAGCTGCGATAAGCTTCGGGGAGGTGTGTAGCAACCGTCGATCCGAAGATTTCCGAATGGGGAAACCCCCATGGTTTGAAGACCATGGACTCCGCGCTGCGGAGAGCGAACCCTGGGAAGTGAAACATCTCAGTACCAGGAGGAGAAGAGAACAATTGTTATTCCCGAAGTAGCGGCGAGCGAAAGGGGAAGAGCCCAAACTTGTACGCGCCGCCGGGTGTCTGCGAAAGTGGATATCTGGCGGCATGTATAGGGGTTGTACGGTAGGGACGGGGTTAGTCCCGGAAAGTCAAAAAATACGCGTATAGCAGAATCTGCTGGAAAGCGGAGCCCTAGAAGGTGAAAGCCCTGTAGGCGAAATGCACGTATCTTTCTGGTCCCTATTCGTGAGTACTTCAAGACACGAATGGCTTGGAGGAATCCGGCGGAACTAACCGCTAAGGCTAAATACTCTCAAGAGACCGATAGTGAACGAGTACCGTGAGGGAAAGGTGAAAAATAGTCCGGTGAGGACAGTGAAATAGATCTGAAACCATATGCTTACAAGGAGTCAGAGCGGTAGCAATACCGTCATGGCGTGCCTATTGAAGAATGAGCCAACGAGTTCATGTGTGCTGCAGGCTAAGTTCCCGAGGGAGCGGAGCCACAGGGAAACCGAGTCTGAATAGGGCGACTTCGTAGTACACATGAGACCCGAAGCTGGGTGAGCTACCCATGGGCAGGGTGAACCCCGTCGAAAGACGGGGGGAGGCCCGAACCGGTTGGTCGTGCGACTCCATCGGATGACCTGTGGGTTGGAGTGAAAAGCTAATCGAACTCAGTAATAGCTGGTTCTCTCCGAAATATGTTTTGGCATAGCGTCTAGAGTACTTCCCGGAGGTAGAGCACTGGATGGTCTGAATAGGGCGAAAGCTCGTCAGACCAACCAAACTCCGAATGCCGGGCAATCAACGTTCTAGGCAGTAAGACTGCGGGGGCAAAGCTCCGTTGGTCAAAAGGGAAACAGCCCTTGATCGCCAGTTAAGGTCCCTAAATCTATGCTCAGTGCATCTCAAGGTGGTGGAGTTTCTCTGACAGTAAGGATGTTGGCTTAGAAGCAGCCATCATTTAAAGAAAGCGTAACAGCTCACTTACTAAGAGACTCTGCGCCGAAGATAATCGGGGCTAAGCATAGTACCGAAGCTGCGGGCATGTCGTTTCTTCGGAAACGGGGTGCGGTAGGAGAGCGTTCCGATCCGCGTTGAAGCCAAAGGCGTGAGCCATGGTGGAGCGTTCGGAAGTGAGAATGTTGGCACAAGTAACCACAATTCTGGTGAGAACCCAGAACGCCGCAAGACTAAGGTTTCCTTCGCGATGACAATCAGCGAAGGGTCAGTCGGTCCTAAGGGGATGGCGACAGCCGAACCCGATGGATACACGGTGAATATTCCGTGACTTCGCGAATATGCGATGGGGGGACGAAGGGCAGTATGCAGGGCCGGTTATGGATTCCGGCCGACGTCGTAAGGTCGTGGTGTAGGCAAATCCGCACCGCTCACTTTAATGTGAAGATCAAGCGACGGCGCGAAGTGGGGATTCGTCCCCGCGAAGCTTGCAAAGCGCGCTTCCGAGAAAAACCTCTAAGCTTAATATTCGTGGAACCGTACCGAAAACCGACACAGGTGGTCGAGTCGAGTAGACTCAGGCGAACGAGTGAGTGTTCCCCAAGGAACTAGGCAAAAAAGCGGCCGTAACTTCGGGATAAGGCCTCCCTGCAGCAATGTAGGGCGCAGCGAAAGTTTGTCTGGCAACTGTTTACCAAAAACACAGCTCCCTGCGAAGTCGTAAGACAAAGTATAGGGGGTGACGCCTGACCAATGCCAGAAGGTTAAATATCGGTGGTGATCCCGCAAGGGTGAGCTGGCTGATATAAGCCCTGGTGAATGTCGGCGGTAACTATAACCGTCCTAAGGTAGCGAAGTTCCTTGTCGGGTAAGTTCCGACGCGCACGAATGGCGTAATGACTGGACAACTGTCTCGGGGAACAGCTCGGTGAAAATACAATGGGGGTGAAGATGCCCTCTACCTGTAGCTAGACGAAAAGACCCCAGGAGCTTCACTCTAGCTTGATATTGCGTGTATGTGCTCACTGCGTAGCATAGGTGGGAGAGGTTGAAGCGGGAATTTTGGTTCTCGTGGACTCGTCAGTGAAATACCACTCTGTGACTATGTACATGCTAACCTGCGCGGCAAAAACGCGCGGAGACAGTATCTGGCGGGGAGTTTAAGTGGGGCGCTTTCCTCGGCTCAATCAATTTCGATTGGTTGGGCCAAGCCAAGGCGCCCCATGAATGATCATTCCGGATCGTTCGAAACAAACAAATCAGGGGGTATTCCAAATATTTGGAATAGGTATCGGCTGTATCGGGAGAACTCTTTCCGGTGAGGAAAGACCATCCCGAGGGAAGTCGTTCGGTCGCAAGATCGGATTGACCCCGTAGAGACTGAACGCCGACTTCTCGATCGCAAGAGCGAGAAGAAGAGATAGTCCGATCTTCATGGCGACATGAAGAGACAGGCAGAAATGCCCTGTCCCTCCGTGACCTCGGAGTGTAACACAAATGCCTAAACAGTAACGGAGGAGTTTATTAAGGTCGGCTAGGCGCGAATGGACACCGTGCCGATAGTGCAATGGCATAAGCCGGCTTCACTGCAAGACGTGAGTGTCACGCAGATGCGAAAGCAGAACATAGTGATCCGACGGCTCGTATTAGACGCGGCCGAAGCTCATCTGATAAAAGTTACCCTGGGGATAACAGGCTAGTTGCGCCCAAGCGTCCATAGCGACGGCGCAGTTCGGCACCTCGATGTCGGCTCATCTTATCCTGGGGCTGGAGAAGGTCCCAAGGGTTTGGCTGTTCGCCAATTAAAAAGATACGTGAGCTGGGTTCAGACCGTCGTGAGACAGGTCGGTCTCCTATCTGCTACAGGCGTTGATTCTTGAGAAGATTTGTCCCTAGTACGAGAGGACCGGGATGAACTGACCTCTGGTCTACCTGCTGTCACGCCAGTGGCACCGCAGGGTAGCTATGTCGGGAAGGGATAACCGCTGAAAGCATCTAAGCGGGAAGCCCACTTCAAGATCAGGAATCGTTGAGACCCCTCGGAGATGACGAGGTTGATAGGCGTTAGGTGGAAGCGCAGCAATGCGTTGAGCCGAGACGTACTAATTGGTCGACTCTATTGGGAACTCGGTCAATCATGCATTCGCAAGAATACATGGGATGTTCGATTGAATGTTCCAACACAATTGAGATGTTCAAGATGAGCATTCTCGCTCGATGATCACACCTTTTGATAATGAATCTTCGCAAACGGCGAACTTCCGCGTTGCGGGGCCCCGCAAGTCCTGTCGAAATATGCGACATATATCTCCAGGACATTGCGACCCCGCGCCTCGAATTTCATCCGTTTGCGGAGATTCCTCAGATGATCGAATCTTTCGATCTCGTTCTCTGCACGAATCCGTATGTGCGGAATCATAGTGGTGGCTTGGCGCGATGGGCCCACCCGATCCCTTTCCGAACTCGGAAGTGAAACGTCGTTGCGCCGATGATACTCTGCAAAACAGGGGAAAGTAGGTAGCTGCCACGATGATTCTGCGGATACTGCATGTAGAGAGCGAGATCGAAGCGTTCGAATCCGTCCAGCTTCATTTCCCCTCTTCCTGGCTTTGCCGGGCAGAGGGGTTTGTTTTTGTCGGACCTTCGCAAGCGGCGAACTTCGCCGAAAAGCGGTCCTGTGCTTGGCGGATTTCGATACGTATGCGGCGCTCAAGCACCCGCGAGTGCGCTTTTGTGCCGACCTGCTAGGATGGATCGAGAGCTGAATCGGAGGAATGATGGCGTCCGCATTCCACAAACTGATCGTGAACGCGATCGCACTCGCCATCTCGATGATGATCGTGTACCCGTTCGCGCTTGCCGCCTACGGAGGACTCTTTGAAGACAAGGTTGTTGAAGAGGTTACGCAAAAGCAGTTCTTACTCCTCTCTGCTCGTGTGGTCGAAAAGACGATTGCACCCTGGAAAGTGTGGGATGCGTGCGGTCCGACCGGCTCGGCACTCTACCGTTTGCGGGTGACTGGCCTCTCTCCGCGCTCGACCGAGGATCATCCTGTTGAACGTCTCGCGATCATGACTGTCTGTTTGAATGGCATGACGCTCGAAGGGATCGCTGTTGCCGATGCGATCGAGGTGTAAAAAAGCTCCGCGCTTGCGGGGCTTTTCTCTTCCTTGTCACACACTACTCCGGCTGTTAGTCTTGCTCTGGAATGCAAGGAGCATGCGATGGGTGCATGGTTCATGCGGGGCCTGTTGTTCGTCACGTTTTTCGGCGGAAATATCGGCGTCGCCTCGGTGACGATTTATGGCGGATGGAGGATCTCTCGGGTCCTTGGCTACGACGCGAGGACCGTGGCGATTATGGGTTTCGTGCTGCTGCTTCTGATCGGTACCCTGTACGGCGCGCGCCTCTTTTTGCGGATCTGCGAGCCTGGGGTCTTTCGGAGCGCGATTGCGCTCGGGACGCGGATCGCCTGGGTCGCCGTCACTTTCACGTTTGTCCGGGATTTTGTCGCAACTTCGTCCGGAGATCTCTTCATTTTCGGGCTGCTGGTTTTCGCGCTCCTCGTGTTGGCGAATGTCCCGATGGTGATCGCAGAGGCCATGCTTTGCGTGCCAGCATACCGCAAAAAATGGAATGTGCTCCTTGCAGAACTTGATGAAGAGTCGTCAAAAGGCCCTCTTTCGTCCCAGTAGGGATCTGCGGGAACGCCGTGCTCGTCGCGGCGTTTTTTGTTATCATGGCCACATGAACTGGGCGTTCAAGCGTCGCACGAAGATTGTCTTGCTCCTGTTGTCGATCTTTTTGATCGTCGTGGTCATCCCGTACGCGATTTCGCGCTACGAGCCGCCATCATGCGTCGACGGCAAACAGAATCAAGGCGAACTCGGCGTCGACTGCAGTGGTCCCTGCAAACTTCAATGCAAGGGGACCTATGCGGATCTGCGGATCCTCTGGCTCAAGCTCTTTCCCGTTCGAGCCGGATCATACGATGCGGCAGCGCATGTCGAGAACTCAAACCTCAATGTCGGTACCCCCTCGCTTCCGTACACGTTCCGGGTTTACGGTGCAAATCGCGAACTCATCTCCGAGCGCAAGGGGGTGACCTATGCGGCTCCTGGAGAGCGCATCCCGCTTTTTGAGGGGAACATTCTCACTGGCGACAAAGTTCCGGCGTCTGTCGAGCTCGAGTTCGATCCCGACACCAAATGGGTGACCGCTGAGCGCAAACTTCCGATCTTCACCGTGACAGACAAGACCATGACCGGCGTGACCCGAAATCCCCGCCTCACCGCAAAGCTCACCAACGACATTCCGGAGGTCGTGCGGGGAATCGATCTTTCGGCGTTCCTCTACGATAAAGACGGCTCCATCGTCGCGGCGTCTGCGTCGTATGTCGATCAGATCGAAAAGAACGAATCTCGCCAGGTTGTCTTCACGTGGCCGAAACCCTTTGAATACAATGCCGAGACCGAATCGTGCGGACAGCCGGTCGACGTCATTCTCGCGGTCGATCGCTCGGGGTCGATGGCGTCCGATGGAAAGAACCCGCCGCAGCCGCTTACGCAGGCAAAACAGGCCGCTGCGGCATTCGTCGATCGGATGAATCGGATCACGGATCAGGTCGCCTTCGTTTCATTTGCGACAAACGCGACGATCCCGATCGATCAGCCGCTCTCGCAGCAATTCGACGTTATTAAGGCGCAGATCTTGAAGACCGAGATCGGACAGGATGGCGTGCAATACACGAATCTTGGTGAGGCGATCCAGCGTGCGCATGAGGAATTTCGGACGCTCCGCCGCAACGAAGACGCGAAGCAAGTTCTTGTCCTCCTCACCGACGGTGAGCCGACGTACCCGAAAGATCCCGCCAACCCGAAGCGCCCGGAGCAGTATGCGCGCGAAAAGTCCGAGCGGCTGAAGCAAGACGGCATCACGCTCTACACCATCGGACTCGGCGACGAACTGAACGAGCGTCTTCTGATCGAGATGGCCTCCGGCCCCGAGAGCTACTACAAGGCCGCATCAGGTGCAGAGCTTGCCGATATTTACGGTCAGATTGCGAGCGCGATCTGTGTGAAGGCGCCGCCGGTGATCGAGATCATTCCGCGCCTTGAGCATGCTGGCTTCACGCTTTAGAAATTTCGACCGGACGATCTTCATCGCCACGCTGCCCCTCGTTGCCGCGGGGCTGGTGACGATGTATTCGTTCACCGGCGACAATCGCTTCTTTGACCGGCAGATCATCTGGTTTGGGATCTCTGTCGTAGCGTTCTTTGTATTCGCCAGTATCGACTATCGATTCCTCCGCAAGACCAACGCGATCATCTGGGGGTATCTCGGCCTCGCGGGCGTGCTCTTGTCGCTTTTTCTCGTCGGAAGCGTCTTTAAAGGGGCGCAGAGCTGGATCGATCTCGGCGTCTTTGCGGTCCAGCCGGCAGATCCGATGAAGCTGGTCGTCGTGCTTCTCCTGGCAAAATATTTTTCCCGGCGGCACATTGAGATCGCGCGCTTCAAGCATATTTTCATCTCCGGGGCGTACGCGATGCTGCCGTTCTTGCTTGTGCTGCTTCAGCCGGATTTTGGGTCGGCGATCATCATCTTTTTAATCTGGTTCGGCATGACCATCGTTTCCGGGATCTCGAAGAAGCATCTCTTCCTCGTGCTTGCGACCGGCGCGCTGGCATTCGCGTTGCTCTGGCTCTTCGTTTTTGCCCCCTACCAGAAGCAGCGTATTCTGACATTTGTCCATCCGCTCACTGATATCCGCGGAGCGGGATACAATGCCTATCAATCCGCGATCGCAGTGGGTTCAGGCGGGCTCTGGGGGAAGGGGATCGGCGAGGGGACGCAATCGCGCCTCAAATTCCTCCCCGAATACCAGACCGATTTTATCTTCGCTTCCTATGCTGAGGAGTGGGGGTTTGCCGGAGTGGTGCTATTGCTCCTCTGTTATGGCGTTCTCTTCTGGCGCATATTCGCGAGCGCGGTCATCGGTGCGTCCAATTTTGAGACGCTCTTTGCGATCGGACTCGCGATCTTCTTTATGACGCAGTGCACGATCCACATCGGCATGAATATCGGTCTTTTGCCGGTCACGGGTCAAACGCTTCCGTTTATGAGCTATGGTGGGTCCCACTTGCTCACCGAATACATCGGCCTCGGCATGCTCGAAGGCATGCGCCGCTACGCGCACAATGCGCATCGCGACAGCATGAAGAACGAGTTTTTGGGACTCTAATTATTTTCCTTCGTATACCGCGAAGGTTTCTTTCGTCATTGTGCCGATATCGAAGCGGTCGCCGATCCGCGCTTCGATCTTCGCGCCGAGTTTCTTGCGCCGCTCAGGGTCTTCAAGGAGATACTCGATCGCCCGCGCCACTTCGTTCGGATTGCGGGTTTGGATCAAGATCCCCGAGTCCATGTCGTCGATCACTTCGGGGATGCCGCCGACCGCGCTCGCAACGACCGGAAGTCCGACTTTCCCTGCCTCGAGGATCGCATAGGGGAACGCTTCGGTGATCGAAGGAAGAAGAAAAATATCGAATGCAGAGAGAAGCTCCGTTCCGGCTTCGCGATATCCCACAAGATGGACATGCTTCTCGAGTCCGTGCCGGCGCACAAGCGATTCAAGCGACGCACGTTCCTCGCCTTCGCCCAAGACGAGAAAGACGAATGGAACCGGGGACTGCTTTGCGAGCAGCGCCATGCCCTCGATCGCGTACGAGAGGCCCTTGTTGCGGTGAAGCTCCGCGAGCGTGCCGACGACGACAGGTTTGCCGGAAGGAAGCGGGGGTATGCCGTTCGGAAAGATACGCTCGAGTGCGCGTTTTTTCGCGAGTGTTTTGACCGGACCGACGCCGTTGTAGACGAGGGTGAGCTTGTGCCACGTGAAGGGAATCTTTGCGATCTGCTCGCGGGTGCGGCGAGAGACGGTAATGGTGCGGTGCGAAAGCGCGATCGTAAGCCAATGCGCGAGGCCGATCACAAAACGCTCGAGATCGTTGCGCTCTTCATTGAACGCCCAGCCGTGGCCCGTGAAGATGATGCGTGCGGGGCGGGGAGTTCTCCGAATGAGGCGGGAGCTCTGCTCGAGTACGTTCGCGAGGCGCCCGGCGAGACCGCCCAAACCGCCGACCTTGGAGCTGTTCAAGTGGAGCACATCTGGCCGCTCTCTGCGGATGAGCGCAAAAAGTCGCGCAAAAGCACGGAGATCTTTGGATGCGCGGACATCGCGCTCAAGCTCTGGAATTGAAACGGTGCGAACTCCTGCTGCGCGAAGTCGCTCGCCGAGCGGACCCTCGCCTCCGTATGCCACGAGGACGTCATGTTCGGCTGCCTTTGCTGCGATCGCGAGGTCGTGCACGTAGCGCTGCGCGCCGCCAAAATTCGATTTGGTGATGACGTAAAGGATTTTCATGGGCGCGTTGTTGCAATCAAGGACTTATGCAAATGGATGAAATTCGAGACGCGGGGAAGGTGTCGAGGAGGGCGTATTCCTATAGGGCGACTGAGACACTGGGGCCCTGCAACAAAGAAGTTCGCCGTTTGCATAGGTCCTACAACTATAACGGTCCTGCTAGGGAGAGGGGAGTATTGACAGTGGTACATGAATATAGTGATATAAGAGCGGCAATGTCGCCGGTTCAATAAGGAGGACGCCATGGGATACGAAGGTTTCTCCGCCCCGGTGGTCGATCCGAAAAAAGTTGATGCAGGCTTGCCTGCAGTGCGCGATTCCTGCGTCGCAATCTCGGTCATGATCGCGGAGATGTCCGAAAACGCCGGACCATCGTGTTGGGATGAACTTCTTGCAAAAAAGATGGAGCTCCTCTATGCCCAGCTCGCCATCGCGCTCGGCAAGAAAGCCTAAATCCTGCCAACAACCAAGCGCTTCCTTCGGGAGGCGCTTTTTGTTATGGTTTGCGTATATGCGGCGGCTATTCTCCTGGGAAATGGCGCTCGTCTTTCTTGGCGACCTTGTCTTCTGGTACGCCTCTTTGTGGTGCGCGCTTGCCCTCCGCGCATTCGAGTCGCCGAGCTTTGCGGTCTATCTGACACACGCCGAGCCGTTCACGTACCTCTTTCTCGTGTGGGCCGTCGTCTTTTATATCTCCTCGCTCTACGAGCCGCACACGGTCGTGTTCAAGTCGCGGCTTCCGGCGGTCATTTTGAATTCCCAGGCTGCGAACGCGTTGATCGGCGTGCTCTTCTTCTATCTGATCCCGTATTTCGGCATTACGCCGAAGACGGTGCTTTTCCTCGATCTGCTTACGGCGTTCGTGCTGATCACGCTCTGGCGCATCTTCGGCGTTCCGCTGCTCGGCTTGCGCCGGAAGGAGCGCGCGGTTTTGATCGGCTCTGGCGACGAGACGCGTTCGCTCGAGCGGGTGGTGAATGACAATCCGCTCTATCCGATGAAGTTCATCACCTGGGTCGACGCAGAGAAACTCGACGGGATCGATTTCGAAGGCGAAGTGCTCTCGCGCATTTATGCCGAAGATGTTTCGACTGTGGTGATCGATCTGAAGAATGAGAAGGTCGCTCCCATCGTCCCGAAGCTCTACAATCTCATCTTTTCGCACGTGCGTTTCGTGGATCAATATCGCATCTACGAGGACATCTTCGACAAGATCCCGCTCTCGCTCATCGGCTACAATTGGTTCCTCGAGAATATCTCTTCGCGCGCGCATTTCGGCTACGACATTGCCAAACGCGCGATCGACATTGCGCTTGCGCTCGTCCTGCTCATACCGACCGCGCTCGTCTTGCCTTTCGTTGCGCTCGCGATCCGGCTCGAAGATGGCGGTGCGGTGTTCTATATTCCTGAGCGAGTCGGGCGCGGGAATCAGATCTTCCGCATCTATAAATTCCGCACGATGTCGACCATGGACGAAGGGAGGCGCCTCGGAGAGAATGCGCAGCGCGTGACGCGCGTCGGGGCGTTTCTCCGAAAGACGCGCCTAGATGAGCTGCCGCAGCTTTGGAATGTGCTCACCGGCGATCTCTCGCTCATCGGTCCGCGTCCGGAATTTCCCGCGCTGGTGAAGGAATATGTGGAGCAGATCCCGTACTACAACATGCGCCATTTGATCACCCCGGGACTCTCGGGCTGGGCGCAGGTGCATCACGAGAAACCCCCGCAGACGGTGGAGGAAACAAAAGAGAAGCTCGCATACGATCTGTACTATCTGAAGAACCGCTCGCTCGCGCTTGATCTCAAGATCGTACTGAAGACGATCCGCACGCTCCTCTCGCGAACCGGCGTATGATGCTCCGCGGAATTTCGTTTGCACGGATCGCGAAGACGACCGTAGTGCTCGCCATCGCCTTCTATGGGATTCTCGCCGCAACGCTCTATCTCCTTCAAGACAGGATCTTGTTCTATCCTGATCCTGCGCCGCTCGCGAGCTGTTCGGCACTTTCGGGCGTAGAAGCGATCGAAGCGGGCGATCTGCGCGGGTATTTTCACCCGAGCGGATCATCAACCAGAATTGTGGTCTTCTATCATGGGAACGCTGGTCGCGCGTGCGAATCTGCAGCGCATTTTCGCTCGAGCATGGAGATCGGGGACGCGGCATGGCTCGCCGTCGAATATCCCGGTTATGCGGGCGATCTTGCCACCCCGACCGTTGCCGGACTTGAGCGCGCTGGTACCGCTGCTGCCAGATGGATCGCAGAGAGGGGATATGAAGAAGTCGATATTCTTGCGATGAGTATCGGCGGCTGTGCTGCTGCTGCGCATGCACGCACCACTCTCCCAGACCGCGCTTTTCTTGCTGCGACATTCGACTCACTGTCGGCGACCGCTGGCATGCACTATCCGATGTTCCCAGCGAGGCTCCTCCTAAAGCGGGATTGTGATGTCGCGGGTGCATTCGCTCCAGTGCCGCAGGTTGTGGTTGCACATGGGACCGCGGATGCGACGGTGCCGTTCGTTCGCGGGGTTATGCTCGCCGAAAAGATCGGCCCCACTTCGCGATTGATCCCGATCGAAGGGGCCGGGCATGAGAGCATCTGGAATGATTCGGCGCTCTTTTCTGCAATGAACGAATTTTTCACCTTTTCCGCGGCCGATGGACAGAACGCCCGGAGCGAGTAGACTTCGAAGCACTATGCGCATCAATCAGTATGTTGCCCAGGCCACCGGCATTTCGCGCCGCGCCGCCGATAAGGAGATCGACGCCGGGAAGGTGCGGGTCAACGGAGCCCCCGCGCCGCATGGCCTCCAGGTGGATCCGGACAAAGATCGGGTCGAGTGGGGAGGGAAGCGGCTCGCCCTCCGCGAAGGGCACGTGACCATCGCGCTCTACAAGCCTGCCGGGTATGTCACCTCGCGGAAGCGCGAGAGCCCCGATCCGATCGTGATGGATCTGCTTCCTCCCGACCTCCGCCATCTCCGGCCTGTCGGGCGGCTCGACCGCGATTCCGAAGGGCTCCTTCTGCTCTCGAGTGATGGCGATCTGATCCAGCGTTCGACGCATCCGTCGTTCGAGACCGAAAAAGAATATCTCATGGAACTCTCTTCTCCGGCCAAGGAGAATCTTGCAGATCGATTTTTGCGCGGGATCAAATTCCCCGAAGGAATGGCACGCGCGGACAAGGTGGTTCGTGAGACAGCGAAGCGCTGGCGCGTCGTCCTGCATCAAGGATTCAATCGCCAGATCCGTCGCATGGCCTCGCGAGTTGGGACCGAGGTTGTGCGATTGGTTCGCGTCCGCTCCGGAAATATTGCGCTCGGCGATCTCCAGCCGGGAGAATGGCGGCGTATTGTGATGGATCGCGCGCGGCGCACGACCAGCACGGAGGACCGGGCAGCGTAGCGCTGAAGGCTTGCAGACCGGCGGCCGATGCCTATCATTGGGACAGGATAGTTTCACGTGGGGGAATCATGCGGTTTGAGGTTCCGATCCGAAGTATCGCGAAGAGCGAATATGACGATCTCCTCTACGGGATCGGTGGCGGCGATGATGTACGGCTGCTTTGTCGACTGATCGATCTTGCCTGTGTGTATGCCGTGGAGATCGAGAAGGGGTCTGACATCGCCTGTGGTCCGGGGGTCTTCTTGTGCGGCTCTCCGGGGGCGACGGCATCGTTCCGATATTCCGGCAGGGCGCTCTTTCGGACGTTCGATCTTCCGAATTTTCCGTGGTATTGGAGATTGAAGCGCGTGAGAGCACGTCTCAGTCGGCGGGGGTATGCGTGCGCATCTCTTGAGTCGTTCATCGAGCTCCTGCTCTTTTGGGGGCATATTTCGTTCGTTTCGGTCGCGATCCTCGGGACATCGATTGTCGCCCTCCGGCCGAATGGACGGCGAATCGCCCTTCGGTTCCGGCCCCTCGAGCAGATTCGACGCCATTTTCTGCCGCGCATGTGATGCGCGGCTTTTGCATTCCGAGCGTTTCGCGTAGAATACCCGCATGAAAGATCGTGAAATCGCGCGTTTGATTGCAGAAGAAGAAAAGCGGCAGCAAAAGGTGACCAACCTGATCGCCTCCGAGAATGATGTCTCGCCCGATGTACTTGCTGCGCTCGGGTCGGTCTTTACGAATAAATATGCAGAAGGATATCCTGGGCGGCGCTACTACGGCGGCAATACGATCGTTGATCGTCTCGAGTCGCTCTGCCAAGCTCGCGCACTCGAGCTCTTTGGCCTCTCTGCAAAACGCTGGCAGGTAAACGTGCAGCCGCTCTCGGGTTCTCCGGCCAACATGGCGGTGTATGCCGCGCTCGTCCCGATCGGCGGCACCATCATGGGCATGTCGCTCGCGCATGGCGGGCATCTCACGCACGGACACAAGGTCTCGTTCACCGGGATGGCATGGAAGCAGGCGGCGTACGGAGTTGACCCCAAGACGGAGCGGATCGACTACAACGAGGTGATGCGCCTTGCCATCGAAGCGAAGCCTGCGATCATCGTCGCTGGGTTTACCGCATATCCGCGAAAGATCGACTGGAAGCGTTTCCGTACAATCGCCAAAGCCTGCGGTGCGCTCCTCATGGTCGACATGTCGCACATCGCCGGACTTGTGGCGGGGAAGGCGTATCCGTCACCGTTTCCGTATGCGGATATCGTGACGACGACGACGCACAAGACGCTGCGCGGTCCGCGCGGAGCAATGATCTTCGCCAAGAAGGACGATCGCGGACTTCCTGAGAAGATCGACAAGGCAGTGTTCCCGGGTTTGCAGGGCGGTCCGCACGAGAATGCGATCGCCGGGATAGCGGTCGCGCTCCGCGAGGCTGCGACTCCCGCGTTCCATGCGTACGCCAAACGCGTCGTTGCGAATGCGCAAGTGCTCGCACACGAGCTTGCGTCGCGCGGATGGCGGATCGTCTCAAATGGAACTGACTCGCACCTCCTGCTTGTCGACACCTGGAACGCTGGTGAGGGGATCTCCGGCGCAGAGGCGTCCGAGCGTCTCGAGGCAGCCGGCATTATCGTGAACAAGAACACAATCCCGGGAGAAACACGGAGTGCGTTCGATCCGTCCGGGATCCGGATCGGGACTGCTTGTGTGACCACGCGGGGCGCGAAGGAGCGCGACATGCGGGCGCTTGCCGAACGGATCGATCGGGCCCTGCGTTCCTCTCGGTAATTTTGCCGCTTTACAGCTTCTGTTCTCTCGCTATGCTCAGAGGTAGAGACGTCGGAGGGGGGACATGTTCTATCTGCCTGAGTGGCGGGAAGGGCTTGAACCCTGCCTGCTGAAGAAAGATACGCGCTATTGGATCGATCCGAAGGGGATCTTTCTCGAAGAGATCGGGCGAAATACCGAATGCGCCCAAGTGCTTGCCGCATATCTGCGTTCCGGGAGGCGGATCGTCGTCGTGCATCGCACTGCATCGCGCACGCAGATCTCTTCCGTGATGGAGCATTTTGGGAAAAGGCTGGTCATGGTTGTAGGATGGCATGTCAACGAAGTGCCGATCACTCGCTATGATCAGGACGTTTGGTCGCTCGTGCTCGGGCAGCGCCGCCTCCGCATCGAGGATCTTGTCGAGGCGGGATGGAACGGCGATGTTCGTGCCTGCGTCGACATTCTTCTCCGCGGTGGGACACTCGCGCTCATTCCGATCCTTGCGGACGGGATCTCGGCAACGGAGTGCATCGTGCGCTCGACGTACAAAGGCCGGGGAATCTGACGCAAACGGCACATCACGTGCCGTTTTTCTCTTTTCACACAGAGCAAGGGTTCGACGAGCTCTATGTTTCCGTTGTCCGATGGAACAGGAGGCGTATAATAGAATCATCAACGAACTTTTCGTATGCGACGACTGACTGCGCTCCTTCTTTTGTGTACGCTTCTCGCGCCCGATGCGGCGCTCTTTGCGCAGACGTCCTCCGCAGGACTCCCCGCACCGGTCGTCGAAACCATTGCAAGTGATCGCGTGATGCCGCTTCCCTCGACTGAAGATGCGTCTATCGAGAGTGCGGAAATGTCGGTCCGCGCCAATACCACCAAGGCAGAGGCCGAAGTACTGAAAAAGCAGCTTTTCGCTTATGCGAAGAAAACCGGATCGCTGATCGCCTACACCAAGCTCCGTATGCTCGAGCATCGGTTCCCATCGGAGAAGATCGAACAGAAGCAGCCGTATTCGTCCTCCGTCTACCTCGTGTATCCTCCGCATCACTCATCATATCTTCGTCCGACGAATATGACGCTCGGTCATTCGGACGGTTCCTCGCTCGCGGATTCATACTTGTCGATCACGGGGGCACAGCAGGAAATCGATTTTCTTACGGGTGCAAAGGCGGTCAATGAGTCGTTGCAGCTCGGTTCGATCGCTCCGCGGAGGCCCGAGGCGCTCATTGGCGAGGAAAATATTCCGATCGCGACGGTTCCCGCTGTTGAGATTCGTTCGCATCCTTGGGCAAGCATGCGTGCAGGAAAGCCTGAACCGACGATCCCGGCGCTCTTTGATCGTGTCCCCGCTGATGCGTTTGTGATCTATTTTTCGAAGGCGTCGAGCGGAAAGGAGATCGAAGATGCCTTCCGTTCGATCGGGAGCAGCGGAGCAATGCTTTTCGATCTCGATCCTGGATTTTCCCCGAGCTCGGTCATTGGCCGCCGCCTCGGGATCTCTGATCTGAGTCAGCGTCTTGCGAGCGACTTTGCGCTTGCTGAGATGGCGTTCGTCAGCGAGGACCTCGATTTTGCGCGCGGGACAGAATTTGCGCTCATCCTTCGGCCAAAAGCTGGGGTCCCGCCGGAAGCAATCCTTGCGTTCGCCGACAAGGACAAGGCGCACACGTCGATCATTGGCGGCATGGTCGTGATGGCGACTTCGAAGCGCTATCTCGACAAGATCACCGGTCCCGGTATGCGTCCAATGTCGCGGGAGCAGGACCTCGCCTACATGCTCACGGTTCTCGATCCTGCTCGTGATGGTTTCGCATTTCTCTCGGAATCGTTCATCCGCATGCTGACAGGCCCGGCGTATCGCACCGCAGCAGCGCGGCGGTCCATGGCGCTCACAAAGATCGAAGGGCTGCAGTATATGGCTCTCGCGCATCGGTCGATCTCTGGAGCGTGGCCGAAAACGTTCGCCGAGATTGCTGAGGCGGGATATGCCGATCCAGAAGACATGCGCGCGCTCGACGCGACGTATGCGATCAGTGCGGACGGTGTTGTGTCGAGCGTGACGTGGGGAACACTTGCGGCACCGCGATCGATCGGCGATGTTCCGGCGACCATGATCACCGAAGGGGAGCGCACGCGGTATCAAAGTTTCCGCGAGGGATATGAGCAGTTGTGGCGAGAATTTTTCGACCCGATCGGCGTCGCATTCCGCGTTGGGGATCACCTTGCGTTCCATACGGTCATCTTGCCGCTGATCGAATCAAGCGACTACAATTTTGCCAAAGGGTTGTTCGGAGGGTCCGCCGCGCGCGCTCCTTTCGATGGCGTGACGCGACCTCCGCGCAACGCGCCCATCACGGCGATGTCTCGCCTTGATCTCGACCGCTATCTCCTTGAGAATGACGCGCTGATCCGGGAGGCGCTTAGCGTCGACGGCACATGGAGCATCGCTTCCGAGCACACCACGACATACGCACTCATGGGCGCGCTTCGTGACGCGCTCGGAAAGCGCGCATATTCCGCGACGCGGAGTTGTCGAAGCGGAGTTTTTGCGGACTCGTCTGTGGCTTCCGCGCTCGGCGAAATTTCTGCCGCAATGGGGATTCAGGGGAGTTGTGCATCAAGCGGCTCTGAGTGGGCGGCTTCGTGGCATGTCGCATCGACGACGCTGCATGCATGTGTCGACTCTCGAAACCCGTGGGGTTGGACGTATGCGCGAGAAGGAGTTGTCTCGAGCGCATGTCCCACACAGCAAGTTTCCTTTGCTGAACGAGAGAAAGTGTTCTCGGGAATCGCGCGGGGGGTCTGGGACAAATACACGCTTGCGGAGAAAAAAGCCAAGATCAATGCGCTCATCGCATCGGAAGCAGAGGACATCCGCTTCTCGACACCGTTCGATGCATTCGGCCTGATCGGCAGCGAAGTACAGTTTGGCATCGGGGAACAGTTACCGTTCGAGATAGAGCGGATCGCCGACTACGACGGATACATCGGCATTAAGCTCGCTGATCCGGAGCGTTTCAATCGCTACCTCAATGAGATATTTCAGACGTACGCCGAACAGATGAATGACTCTGGGGCGTTCGGACTCTTTACGCTCTCTAGCAAGGAGCCGCTCAAGAATTCCTACGGCGGAATCGAGTATTCCGTCATTCCGACGGGATTCGTAAATCTCTATTATCTCTTCCGCGGCGATTATGTGTACTTCTTTGTGTCGCAGCTCGGCGTGAACAACATGATCGAAGGTCTTGCCGCAACATCGACGAAGCCCACGCTCACGCCGCTCCAGTCTCGCGCAAAATCAGATATTGGCGATGGGCCGGACATTATGGCCCTCGTCGATCTCGAGCCGCTTTCGGAGTATAAGAAGAAGACCCTGGATCGCACGCAGACCTGGGGAGGGTATGCGCTCTCATCTCGCGCGAGTCGGGTGCACGGATATCTTGCCGACTATCAGTGGGCGATGCGCATGCTCGGTGCCGCGATAGCAAAAGAGACGTTTTTCCGAAACGCTCCCGCGACATTCCAAGGTGTTCCGGTCTCCGTCACACCCTCGGGGATCCGTTTCCGCGAGAACGGTCCAAGGTTCGACGAAGTCGATTTTCTTGGAACGCCGAGCAGTTCGCTCTTTGGTCTCGCGCCGACGCAAACCGCCCGTGCGACGGGAACAGTTCCGTTCTCGAGCGTGGTTACGGCCGATGATAAGGCACGACTGCTCTCAGAAATGGAGAAATTCAAAGGATTCGGGGTTGGTCTGGCATTCACAAAGGACGGACTCGACGTGCGGGTGTCGATCAAGAATCCGAACGCTCCGCTCGTTCCGTCGGTACCCGTCCCATGCGAGAGTGATGACTGCGCAACGTGGTTCGACGGGCTCTCGAAGCAGGTGGTGAACATTGGTTTCGGTATCCTTGCGCTTCTTCTCCTTGGCGGCGCGGGATTCGCGGTATGGCGGATGCGCCGTGCGCGATCCCTTGGCTCAGAACTTGCGGCACCGGCAGCGATCTCAAATCTCGGGAGCACGCTCGACGCACCAGCGGCGATCGTCCAGAGCGGTATGCACCCGGAACCAAAGACTCCTCCTGTCGCACCTGTTCCTGCTGCGCCGTCCGCCGTAGCTGCTCCAGTTCCGCCTTCTGTTGCCGAGCCTTCATCGACAGCATCTCCGGCATCCGACGCAAAACCGAAGCAAGAAGCGCGAGTGCCGGATGCGGCCACTCCCGTCGTCCCGCCTCCGGTTCCTGCTCCAGAAAAACCAGTTCCTCCGCCTGCGCCAACTTCCGCGACTCCGTCGCTCGCCGCACTTCTCACCAAAGCTCCAATACCCGCGGCGACAAAAGTTGCGCCCGAGCCGGCAGCGAAGGTGGCTCCGATTCCGCCAGCCCCCGCTGCGCCAGTCGTGCCAGCGGCTCCGAAACCCGCTGCCCCCGAGCAAAAGGCATCTCCACGGTCGTCGTTCTTGGCAAATCTGATCTCGGCGACCAAGGTTCCGGCAAAGAGCGAGATTCTGCCGCCAGCGTCGACCGATCTGATCCCGCAGCTCCCGCTCGTGCCTCCACACGCATCAGCAGAGGAGAAGCCTGCGCCCGTCGTTGCAAGCGCACCCTCGCTCATGAACACGCTCCCGCCGGATCTTTTTACGGCACATGTGCGGGATGCCAGTCAGCACGGGATGCCGCCTGCGCGAACAATGCCGCCGCGTGTGGAACCGCTGGTTCCCCATGCTCCGACGACAACACCCGTCACGCCACCCGCTGCATCTGTCGAGGCGAAGATCGAATCAGCGTCCGAAGGAGCGCAGGGCAAAGGCGAAGAGAAACCCGCGCCCCTTCCTCCTGAGACACCTCAACCTGCTCCATCCCCAGCCGCGATTGATTTTGACGACATGTTCATCCCAATCCCTGTAGATCTTCGCGATGCGGTCTCGAAGGGGGAGGGAACTTCGACCTAGGGCACGTTCGAAAACCACATTTCGCTCTGCGGTCCCCAATCTCGGGACGCTGGCCTATTACCTCCGGTCACGGTGCCCTTGATGCGAAAGCGGGTTTTCAAACATGCTCTAAAATTGCCTCGCTTTCGCGCATGGTATCATGTCCCCATGCGCGTAGATGGAAAGGCGATCGCCGAGGAAATGCGGGCCGCGCTTGCGAAGTTGATCGCAGGCTTTCCTTGTCCGCCCGTTCTTGCGATTCTCGAAGTCGGCGATGATCCGGTCATCGCGAGCTTTGTGCGCATGAAGCAGCGATTCGGCGAATCTGTCGGCGCGGTGGTCCAGCACGTCCATCTCGAAGCTGACGCGAGCAAAGAGGAGATCCTTGCTGCCGCACAATCACTTGCTGGTGATCCAAAGATCGACGGCGTGATCGTACAGCTCCCGCTCCCAGCGGGTATCGACGCTGGTCTGATTCTCGATGCGATCCCTCCGGAAAAGGATGTCGATGTGCTCGGCCGCGCGAGCGTTGCGCGGTTTGCAAGCGGTACGGCGCCGGTGTTGCCTCCGGTCGCTGGTGCGATCCTTGAGATCCTGGAGCGGAACAATGTTCGCGTATTCGGCAAGGACGCCCTCGTGGTCGGAGCTGGGAAGTTGGTAGGCGCTCCGGCAGCGATCTTGCTTCGGCACAATCACGCGCGAGTGACCGTGGTCGATCGCCCGATCGAGCGATTCGGCGATCTCGCCCGCGAGGCGGATATCATCGTGCTCGGAACCGGTCAGCCTGGACTTCTCACGCCGGACATGATCGGTGAGGAAACGATCGTGATCGACGCAGGAACGAGCGAGTCGAACGGAAAGGTCGTCGGCGATGCAGATCCGCTCTGCGAATCTCGTGCAGCACTTTTCACACCTGTCCCCGGCGGAGTCGGTCCGATCACGATCGCCGGGATCTTTAAAAACCTCTGTGTTTTGGCCGTAAAACGCATGTCCTCCGCATGATCGATTCGATCAACATTTTGCTCTTCCGTGTCATCTACGACGGAGCGACGTCGCATCCGCTTCTTGCTATGCTCGGAATTTTTCTTGCGACGATGCTGCCATACTTCCTGATCGCGATCCTTCTGTACTACGAAGGGATCGTGCGGCGATTCGCGAACGGTCGCGTGCTCTTGCTTCGTCTTTTTGTTGCGCCCGCAGCTGCACTCGCGCTCGCGACAATGATGAAGCATCTGATCGAAATGCCGCGCCCGTATGCCGCGCTCTCCGACGTCGTTGCGCTCGCACCGTACACGGATGCGCTCGCGACGTTTCCGTCGATGCATACAATGGTCTTCGCTGCGCTCGGCATGCTCTTCTATCGCAACGATCATGCGATGGGGAAGTGGTTCCTTCTCGGAGGCGCGCTCATCGGACTCGGCCGTATCATGGTCGGCGTGCATTGGCCGATCGATGTGTTTGCGGGGTATGCTGCAGGGTGCGCGGTCGGATATGTGACCGACCATCTTGAACGCTTTGTCGATCGCACGCGCATGTTTGCGTCGCTCCGCAAGCGGTAGCGGCACTGGAGTCGTGATCGTGTTTTCGGAAAAGCACACAAATGCTCTTGCAGAAATGCAAGAATTGTTTTGTATTTTTTCTGACATTTTTTCTGACACGATCAAACACGATAGCAGGCGTGGTCAGTCAAAATATCCTCAGGGGGTATTTTAATAGAAATCACACATGTCTGTGGGGCGTTTAGGGCCCATAAGACACTACTTTTCGCATGCATCGAGTGAATTGTATGAAAAAATATTTTGTGCGACACGGAATGCCTCCTATCCCCACCTTTCCCCGAAAATATTGCTCCACAGCTTGATAAAATCATAGCATCGGCATCATTGTCCCTCGAGGGCGTGTGCCGGAACGTGCTTCCGCGGCGAGCGGTTCCGATCACGTGCGAGACGAGGAGAGAAACGGCGAGGCATATCAGGGGATATGTCGAGGTGGGTCTCTCGAGTCGCAGCCGGAATCGGGAACGATTTGCGCCGGAATGACGTTTCGGAACACGCCCAGTGTGGAGACGGGAGTTGTTTGCCGCATGCACTACGATGCACATCAGGCGTTCATACCTTGGAAAGACCTCCGTTCGCACAGAGAAACTCCTCTCTGCGTTGCTTTCCCTTTCCCTCATCCTCTCCTCCTTCCCGCTCTCCCTCCTGTCGTTCCCGTCTGTTGCTGCTGCTGCC
>DATIBL010000106.1:0-11236 GCA_035457505.1 Minisyncoccota bacterium
GAACTGCATATCTCGATCTTGCTGGAGAATATGCGCCGCGAGGGATATGAGGTTCAGGTCTCGCAGCCACGCGTCATCATCAAAGACGTGGATGGCGTAACATCCGAGCCGTTCGAGGAAATCACGATCGACGTACCGTCCGAATTCCAGGGCATCGTGATCGAACGCCTCGGAAAGCGTGCGGCGATCATGACGCACATGGCACCGCATGGCGGCGGAGTGCGCATGATGTTTGAGGGGCCGACGCGCGGATTGCTGGGTTATCGCGGACAGTTTGTCGTCGATACGAAGGGGCTCGGCATCATGGCGTCCCGCGTGATCGGATTTCGCCCGCATGCAGGAGCGATCGAGAAGCGCGCAGTGGGGTCGATGGTGTCGATGGCGAGCGGAAAGGCGCTCGGATACTCACTGTCTAATCTTCAGACGCGCGGCGAACTCTATATCGGACCCAACGTCGAAGTATATGAGGGCATGGTCATTGGCAATACCGCAAAGGGCGATGAGATGCCGGTGAATCCGACCAAAGGAAAGCAGCTCACAAACATGCGCGCGTCAGGAACCGATGATGCGCTCAATCTGATCCCCCCGCACCCGATCGGGATCGAGAACGGCCTCGAGGTCATGGCGGAAGATGAATATCTTGAGATCACTCCGAAGAGCGTCCGTCTCCGGAAGCGAGAACTGACCGAAACCGACCGTTCTCGTGCTCGGCGCAACTAGCACCTCGTGCCCGGGTGCAATATCTCTTGACACAGCCCGCCTTTGGCCGAGCTGTTGAGTTTTCGGGGCCGCGGTGCTTGAATACTCCATGGAGTATTTCACTCGAGTCCTTTGAGAACACCCTGAAGCAGAGGGGGCGGATTCGGGTATCCACAACACGAGGAGGGTCGTATGAACGACGCATTGGCTGATCTGAAATTCGGCTTCGATGGTCCTTCGGCGGACACGCCAAAATGGTGTACAGGTCTGCAGGCGCTCATCGTTCTGCTTGCTCTGCGCAAGCGGTGTGATGCCGCGAAAGGTCTTGCGACTCGCGGGTATGTTTCTGGCTATCGCGGATCGCCGCTTGCTGGCCTCGATAAAGAACTCGAACGTGCACGCGATATTCTTCGCGCGCACGAGATCGTCTTCGAACCGGGGATGAACGAGGCATTTGCTGCGGGTGCCGTACTCGGAACCCAAGGGCTGCGATACTTCGACGCCACCTGCGACGGAGTTTTCGGTCTTTGGTATGGAAAGCATCCGGGGCTCCTCCAGGCGCTCGATGCGATCGACCACGCGAACTTCGCGGGAATGCACGAGCATGGAGGCGTTCTTCTTGTCTCTGGCGATGATCATGGATGCAAATCCTCCACGAAGCAATCGCAATCGGATCTCGACTTTGTTGCGCGCGCGATTCCGTATATCGCGCCGTCGTCCGTCGACGATATCGTGCGGCTCGGATTGCATGCCTATGAGATCTCACGGATCGCGGGGGTCGCAGTCGGCCTCAAAATGGTTGCTGACCTCGCCGATTCGACTGGACTCGTCGATCTCGCGTCCATCCGGGCGCACGATCCATCTTTCCCGCCAAGAGAATATCTTGGTGCGGAGTATCCGGACGGCCCGCCGCTCTCTCACGACTCGGTCTATGACCCTAAGCGGCAGCATCAGATCTATCTTGAGCGAAAGCTCGAATTGGTCCGCGAATATGTCCGCTGGAATCATCTCGACCGGGTCATTCATGCCTGCCCTGGCGCGCATCTTGGCATCGTCTCCTCGGGGACGACGTCGGGAGAAGTGCTCCAGGCACTCGAAATGCTCGGACCGTGGGCGGAGGCGCGCGTGGCGCTCTTCCGTGTCGCGGTGCCGTGGCCGCTCGAGAAAAGCGCCGTTCTGCGTTTCGTCTCATCGCATTTTGAGACTCTCGTCATCGAGGAGCTCCGCGGTGTGATCGAACCGCAGCTGAAAGCGTATTGCTTCGACGAGGTGTCGGCTCGACCGCGCTCGGTTATCGGAAAATGGGAACCGCATCGGCTCCTCTCCGATGCCGATGAACTTGATGCAGCAAAGATCGCGCTTGCGATCGCTGCTCGCCTTGAGGTCCTCTATCTGTCGGATCAGACTGCTGCCGCTGAGCTTCAGCTCGCGCGGACGCGGATCGCCCGATTTGTGGATGACGCATCGCGTAAGCTTCTCCTTCCGGCGCGAAAATCGATGTACTGCGCGGGATGCCCGCACAATACGTCGACGCGCGTTCCAGAGGGGTCGAAGGCGATCGCCGGCATCGGATGCCACTTCATGGCGAAGTGGATCATGCCAGGGACCAATCTCTATACGGCCATGGGCGTCGAAGGATCGCCCTGGCTTGGAGTGCGGCACTTTGTGAAAGATCGGCACGCTTTCGTCAATTTGGGCGATGGTACGTTCTTTCACTCCGGATCGCTCGCGATCCGCGCTGCGGTTGCACAGCACGCACGCGTGACGTTCAAAGTGCTCTACAACGATGCGGTCGCCATGACTGGCGGCCAGAAGGTCGACGGGGAACTTTCCGTCGAAAAGGTCGTTGCGATCATTCTTGCGGAAGGCGTTCGGCGCATTGCGGTCGTTTCGGAGAAGCCGGAGCACTACGATGCGAGCTTCACCGACGTGTCGCCCGATACGCTCACGATCCATCATCGCGACGATCTCGCCTCAGTCGAGCAGGAGCTTGCGTCATTCTTTGGCGTTTCGGTCATCGTCTATGAGCAGACCTGCGCGGCAGAAAAACGCCGCAGAAGGAAGCATGGGACGGAGCCCGACCCGGATCGCCGCCTCTTCATCAATCCGGCAGTCTGCGAAGGTTGCGGAGATTGCGGAATCGCGTCTAATTGCGTCGCGATCCATCCGCTCGAAACGCCGGAGGGAACGAAGCGCACGATCGACCAATCGACATGCAACAAGGACTACTCGTGCGTTAAAGGATTCTGTCCGAGTTTTGTGTCTCTCTCTGGGGCGCGCCGCAGGGTTCTTCCTGTTCCGAACGTGCAGGTTCCTGATCCGCTGCTCCCGCTTTTGACTGGCCGGTTCTCCGTGATCATTCCGGGAGTTGGAGGGACTGGCGTCGTAACAGTGGCGCAGATTCTTGGCACCGCCGGCGTCCTTGCCGGATATGCCTCAGCTGTGCTCGACAAGACCGGCATGGCGCAGAAAAATGGAAAGGTCGACAGCGATGTGACCTTCGATCTGCCCGCGCGAAAGATCGCGCACGCAAAGATCCCTCCCGGCGGAGCGGACTTGATGATCGCCTGCGATCTCGTCTCTGCCACTGCGGAAGATATCCGTTCGCGGATGCGCGAGAATGCGCTGCTTGCGGCAAATATGCATGCGACGCCGACGGCGGATTTCGTCACGAATCCCGCCGCGCGCATCGAACCTGAAAAGCATCTTGCTGCGCTATGCGACCGGTTTCATCCGGCCCGTATTGTCCGGCTCGATGCTCTCGATCTTGCGGAGCGATATTTCGCCAGCGCACAGTATGCGAACATGATCATGCTCGGCGCTGCATGGCAGTCTGCCATGCTCCCGATCGCGCGTGATCCGATCCAGACCGCGATCACGCTGAACGGCGTGCACGTTGAGGCGAATACTCTCGCGTTTATGCTTGGGCGAATCGCCGTTGCATCGCCGGAAGCACTTCTGGAACCCCGTCGGGCGGAGCCTCCTCGCGAGCTTCCGGACCTGATAGATCACTTCACGAAGATGCTCACGGACTACCAGGATGCATCCTATGCGCGGAAATATCGCGCTACGATCGCCCGAACGCTCGGGCGCGAGCGCGAGGTCAAGGATGTCAGCGCGCCGTTCGCACTCACGCGCGCTGTTGCCATGACCTATCCGCGATTGCTTGCGTACAAGGACGAGTACGAGGTCGCCCGGCTTTTCACTGGCGGGCAGTTCCTCGAGCGGCTCGCAGCGGAGTTCGAGCATATCGACCGCATCACGTTCCACATGGCGCCGCCCCTCTTTGCGCGCAAAGATCCCGAGACCGGGCACCTGCGCAAATCAACCTACGGGCCGTGGATGCTCTTCGCGATGAGACTTCTCGCGCGACTGAAGGGCCTTCGCGGTACCCGCTTCGATCCGTTCGGATATTCTCATGATCGGAAGCTCGAACGGGAAATCATCGCGCACTACGAAGAGAAACTCGCCGTCGTCCTTCGGGGTCTGACTGCAGAGAATCTTCCGGCAGCGATCGCGCTGGTCTCGATCGACGCCGATGTGCGCGGATTCGGGCATGTGAAAGAAGCCTCGCTTGCACACATGCGTGAGCGGGAAGAAAGGCTTTGGAAAGCGTTTCGGGATCCGTCCCGCAGCTCGCACGAACCCGGATCACGCTTCAAGGGTATTCGCATTGTTTCTGCATCTTCATAACATGCTCCGTCCGGGATCCCGGGCGGAGTTTTCATTTTCTCGACCCTTTACGAGTACTGGAGGGACACGTAGGATACGCTCGGACGCAGAAAGACAAGGAGTCTGCCATGACGATCGAACATATCCGGATTCGCACCAAGGAAATCGGAGCAAAGAAGCGCGTCAAAGTATGGAATCGCACGTTGACCCTCGATCTTGCAAAGGTGCGCACGCACGACGAGCTCAATTTCTTTTTTGATCCCGCGACCGGCATGCGCCTAGTGATCGCGATCTATAATACGCATTATCCGCAGGCCCTCGGGGGAATGCGGATGCATGTATATCCTGATCGCATGGGTCCCGTGACTGATGTCCTCCGTCTCTCTGAGGGAATGTGGCACAAGGCACTGATGGCCGAGGTGGAGTTCGATGGCGCAAAGTCCGTCATCAACAACGATCCGTTCACGGAAAAGTCGCCTGCTCTGCTTGCTGCCGTGGGGGATTGCATCGAGATGCTCGCCGGGCGCTATGTCGGCGGAGAGGACCTGCATATGTACCAGAAGGACTGCTTGGCAGTTGCCGAGCGGACAACGCATGTCGGCGGAACGACATCGGGCGGAGCCGACCTCGTCTCGCCGGATACGGCCTATGGCGTAGTGCAGGCGATTCTTGCGACCAGCGAGTTCCTTCGCGAAGGGAGGCAGCTCGGCGATATGTCGTTTGCGGTTCAGGGCGCAGGAAAGGTCGGCTATCATGTAATCGAGCGGCTCGTGCTGCATGGTGCGCGCGTCTACGTCTCTGAGGTTGCGGATGCCAACAATTGGTCGAAGGCAGAACGGGTTGCGCGTGAATTCGGCGCAATTCCGGTCCGCGATCTCGACGAGTTCTATCGGCTCCCCGTGGACGGCTTTGTTCCATGCGCGGTCGGCGGGATACTGAACGATAAGACGATCGATCTCCTTCGGGCGAAGTTTGTCGTCGGATCGGCCAACAATCAGCTGCTCGCCCCGGAACACGGCGCGCTTCTCCATCGGAAGGGGATTCTCTACGGAATCGACTTTGTCGCGAATGCCGGAGGGTTGATCCATCTTGCGCATGAGAAGGACGAGAGTTCCGAGGTAGAGGTCCGCGAACACATTGCGCGGATCACTCACGGAAAGATGCTCGCGATCTACGAGCATGCCGCATCGAACAATATTCCGACCACGGTCGCCGCTACTCGGTTCCTTGCAAAGCGGGAGATCGAGCTGAGGCAACCAAAGAAGCGTCTGAAGTAGCCGCTCTCGTCATCTAAACAGCGTATCGTTTGTTTGATACGCTGTTTTTCTATAATGCCTTTGTGCGTGCCAGAACGTCTTCGGCGTGCGCGATGATCTCGCTCGGGGAAACGTTCGCTTTGATGATGTATTCCACCGCGCCAAGCGACAGTCCGCGCTCGATATCGTGCTTCTGCCCCAAGTTCGAGATGATGATGACGGGAATGTTTTTGAATCGGTCATCTTTTTTGAGCACGGTGAGAAACTCGAAGCCATTCATGTCGGGGAGCATAATATCGAGAAGGATCAAACTGATCGGCTGCTCTGCGAGGATTTCGGTGGCGCGGCCGACGCTCATGGCGACCTCGACGCGATGGTGGCGCTCTTCGAATTTGTATCTCAAGAGATCGACGAGGAATTCTTCATCTTCGATGATCAAGACGGTCTCGGGACCGTGTGCCCCGGAGTTGGAGTGTTCTCCCGCAATATCTTTGGGATCGTTCGGGCGGGTGATGCCGAAAAACGCGTCGATCTTCCCAAGAACTTCGCTCGGGGTCATATTCGCTTTGACCAAGCTTTCGACTGCGCCGAGCGTGCGAAGATGCTCAAGCTCGATCGGCTGACCGGAGTTTGAGATGATGATGACCGCAGTATGGTCAAGTAATTTTTCTTGCCGCATTACTTCGAGAACGCCATAGCCATCGAGCACCGGCATGAGCATGTCGAGGAGAATAAGATCGGGTTTCTTGTCTCGAATCTGCGCAAGTCCTTCGTCGCCATTTTTTGCAGCAAGAACGTCGTATCCGCCCCGTTCCAGCTCCTTTTTGAGGAGCATAAGGAGGATCTCGTCGTCTTCGATGATCCCGACAGTTTTCCCAAGCTTCATACATCTAGTATAGTATCAGCGCTCACGGGGCATGCCTAGGGCAAGTTCCGGAAGCCCGAATTCCTATGGACAAGAAACCACAAGAACTGGAGCCTCGCCGCCTCGATGAGCTTCTTCTTGCAGGCGGCCACGCAAGCTCCCGAACGAAGGCGCAGGGCCTGATCCGCTCAGGTGCAGTTGTGGTGGATGGCCGAACCATCGTGCGTCCCGGGGAGCGGGTCCGCCCCGATGCCGATATTCAGCTGCTGCAAAAGGAGGATCCATGGGTCTCACGCGGGGCAACAAAGCTCCTCGGTGCGCTGCTTCGTTTCGGAGTTGATCCGAAGGAGAGGGCGTGTCTCGATCTCGGGTCCTCGACGGGCGGATTCACGCAGGTCCTTCTTGCGCACGGGGCAACGCGAGTGATCGCGGTCGATGTGGGAACCGATCAGCTCGTCGATCTCCTGCGGAGCGATCCGCGCGTAGAGGTCCGGGAGGGTACGCATGTGTCCGACCTGACCCCCGAGTCTATACCGACCGATCTTTCACTTGTGGTGATGGACCTCTCGTTCATCTCGCTCGCAAAAGTCTTTCCGATCCTCGCCTCGCTCCTGGCGCCCGGAACCGAAGTGATCGCGCTCGTGAAGCCGCAGTTCGAGGTGGGTAAAGATGCGATCAAAAAAGGGATCGTGAGAGATGCGACGCTTCGCGATGCCGCGCTTCGGGATGTGCTCGCTTCGGCCGAGTGGGCGGGATTCGTTGTAAAGGACACAATGGATTCGCCGATCGAAGGCACGGAAGGAAATCGCGAATTTCTCGCACATTTGACCAGGAGGATCTCCTGAGATACAACAGTCGAGGATACAGAGAGGGGACACGCATGTTCCGCAATCTTCCGATTCTTGAGGATCACAACCCGAGCGGAGGCGGATGGGGTGGTACTGTGCGATCCGATGCCAACGAGCAGCGCGAGATCGTTGTTACTCGCCTTCGCGAACGCAAGCGTCTCCAGTCGATGGGAACGCCAGAGGACATGTTCGTCGTCCTTCGTGGCGGCGCAGTGATCCAAGGAAAGCTCCTTCGCTTCGATGAATCGAACGGCACGGTGATCGTCTGGGAGACGACACGCTCCTGCAAAATGCATTTCCATATCTCGGATATCGCAGCGATCAGCTGAGCAAAGCGACCCTCTCTGGGTGGCTTTTTTCGTCCTCCGTCGATATACTTGGCGCATCATGATCACGTTCTATCAGAAGACCGTCACGACTCGCCGGCTGAAGAAGATCGACGAGTTCAAGGTGGGTGCGTGGGTGCACGTTGAGGAACCCAATGAAGGAGAACTCGATCGTCTTGCCGCCGATCTTCAGCTTGACCGCGGACTTCTCTCCGACGCGATCGACCCCTACGAAGTCCCGCGTGTGGAAACTGATGCTGAAACTACCTACTTTTTTACGCGTATTCCATACGAGGAGGGCGGCAGGATTCAGACTGCCCCAGTGCTTTTTGGCATCGCACCAAATTTTGTTTTTAGCGTTTCGCATCGTGCGCTCCCGTTCTTCGATTCGTTCATCGACGGGCGGATCGAATTGCATACGACGCAGAAGATCCGTTTCATTTTGAAAATGCTTGCAGAGGTGGATACGGCGTATTATCGCTATATCACCATCATCAACAAAGAGGTTCGCAAGATGCAGGCAAAGCTCCATCATACGATCTCGAATCGCGACATCATTCGTTTCGTTCATCTTGAGACCGTGCTCTCGGATATGAATGACGCGCTTGTGCCGACCAACACCGCGCTTTCGAACATTATCTCCGGTAAATTCCTTTCGCTTTTTGAGGAAGATAAGGAGTATGCCGAGGATGTGTTTCTTGCGAATAATCAGCTCGTCGAACTTTGTCGGATCAACCTTCGCGCCATCATGAACATCCGCAACGCGTACTCGACGATCATGACGAACAACCTGAACCGCGTGATCAAGCTGCTCACGGGACTCACGATCGTGCTCACGATCCCCACGATCACCGTCAATCTTTACGGCATGAACGTGCCGCTCCCGTTCCAGGATTCGCCGCATGCGTTCTGGATCATCATGGGCATCGCAACAGTGCTCACGGGTCTTGCGCTCTGGCTTTTCTCAAGAAAGCACTGGTTGTAGCCAGTGCTTCTGTGTGTTCGAGGGATCTGCGCGCTATCGTCCGCGCGGGGGCACTTTTCGCTTCACGATCGTGCGATTGCCATCGCGGATCGGTGCTGCCTGAACGATGCGTTCGATTTCGTCGTGGTCATCCGTAATCGTGTAGAGCAGGAGATCCTTCTTGTCGATCGCATTATGGCGAAGCAGACAGTGCTCAGCGAGAAATGCTTGGAGCGGTTTCCAGAAGTCGCTCCCGACGAGAATGATCGGCGCGCGGTAAATCTTCTTGGTCTGAATGAGGGTGATGATCTCGAAGAACTCATCGAGCGTGCCGTATCCGCCCGGGTAGAAAATATAGGCTTCGGCAGAGAAGGAAAGTGCGGTTTTTCGAGAGAAGAAATAGAAAAAGTCGATCGAATCCGTGACATAGGGATTGATGACCTGTTCCTTCGGAAGCTTGATATTGAGGCCGATTGATGCGCCGCCCGCCTCGAAAGCTCCGCGGTTTGCTGCTTCCATAATGCCTGGACCGCCACCGGAGACGACCGCATAGCCAAGCTTCGAGAGACGGTGTGCGAGCGCTCGAGCGTCCTTGTAGTGGATATTGCGGTCTTTGAATCGGGCAGAGCCGTAGAAGGTGACAGACTTCGGGTATTTGCGGATGAAGCTGAATCCTCGGTCGAATTCGGTGGCGATACGCGAGGTGCGGCGGTTTGTTGCGACCTTGGAGATCTCTTTCAGGGTCAGCGGATCACGGTCGATCTTCGCTTCCGGGAGATTGACGCAGATGACTTCGTCGCCTTTCTTTGCGGGTGACATCATGAGTGCAGCATAAGGAATAATAGGGATCGTCCTGAAAACACCCCGCCAGTATACCATATTCCGGATGTGCACCCCCGGCGTGATATACTAAAAACGCCATGCCAGCCGCCCCGCGATTCATCGGCAGACTCAAGCTTTTTGTTCGGAACGACGCCGAGGAGACCCGGCGCTTTTTTGCGGAAGATATCACGCGGAAGCTCAAGAAGTTTCTCGATGAGAAGCGCGATGTGCTCTTCCTGACATCCGGCGGGTCCGCGCTCGGCGTTCTCGATCGCATCGACGAGTCGGTCCTCACGCCGGGGGTTACGATCGGGATCTTTGATGAGCGCTGGGACCCCACGAACAAGACCTCGAATTATGCGCAGGTACGCAAGACGCAGTTTTATCTGCAGGCGGTCTCGCGCGGATGCCGTCTCATTGACACGGCGACCGCGAAGGGGCAGTCGCAAGATGAACTGGCGGATTTCTATGAACGAGAGCTTCGCGTGTGGCGTGAGCGTCATCCGTCGGGCGTGATCTTGGCGACCATCGGTGTCGCGATCGACGGGCATACCGCCGGTATTATGCCGTTTCCCGAGGACCCTGAGCGTTTTACAGCGCTTTTCGAGGGAGAGCGATGGATCGTCGCCTATGATGCGACGGGGAAGAATCCCTATCCTTTTCGCGTCACGACCACTTTCAAATTTCTCCGCATGGTCGATCTGGTCGGCGTATTTCTGATCGGCCAAGACAAAGGGGAGATCTTCCGCAAACTCCTCGAGGAGGGTTCGCTCGCTGAGATCCCCGGCCGCATTATTAAAGAACTTCCGCGCGGCGCTGTGTATGTCGACCTGCCGCTCGCGCGCGCAGCGGGTTTCACGCTATCCTGATCGCCATGACGCTTCGTTCCGCATTCCTGATCGCACTTCTCTTCTTCGTCGGTGTTGGTGCCGTGGTGCTTGTTGCGCTCCGAGATCCTTCGCGCAGCATTCCTTCGGCCCCGATTGCCGTCATGGCGACCAGTACTGCGACCTCGACCCCGGTTGCCAGTACGACGCCGAGCAAAAGCACTTCGTCACCGATTGCAAAGCCTGCTGCGCCCGTAAAAAGCGTTCCAAAGAGCGATCCGATCAAGCCTCCGGTTAAAACGACACCGGTTGCAAGTGTATCGACAACGAACGACGCGCCGATTCCCGCTCCGGCTGTTGCGACCATTGCCGCGCCTCCGAAGAGCGCTCCAGTTGAACCGCAGCCCCCGGCGATCATTCATGTCGCAACAACCAGCGCGGCCGTTCCTGCACCGGATACGACGGGTGCCGCACTGACGGCAGCTGGCATCTTTTCTCTGACCAACGAAGCGCGAATCACGGCAGGTTTGCCGCCGCTCGCATATAATGTGAAGCTCGAGACAATGGCGGGCGCGAAGAATACCGACATGATCAGTAAGCAGTATTTTGCGCACGTCTCTCCGGATGGCGTCGGCATCGGAGATCTTGCGGAGCGCTATGGATACGATTTCCGGCATGTCGGCGAAAATCTCGCGCTCGGAGATTTCACCTCAAACACCCACGTCGTCAAAGGCTGGATGGACTCTCCAGGGCACCGCGCCAATATCCTCGGTCAGAAGTTCACCGAGGTTGGAATCTCGGCTGTGCGAGGCAATTACCAGGGGAGAGAAGTGTGGTATGCGGTGCAGGAATTTGGGACGCCGCTCCCGGATTGCCCTGCACCGGACGAGAGTCTCCGTAGGGAGATTTCGACGCTTGAGCCGAAGACCGACGAGCTTTCTGCAACGCTTGCGACGA
>DATIBL010000107.1:0-5387 GCA_035457505.1 Minisyncoccota bacterium
CGGATATCGTTTTTTGTTTCGGTGACCTCTCCGACATTGCCGAGGTTCGCGAACTCGAGCGTCTCGAATACCGCCGAGCCGGGTATATTCCTCCCGGGAAACCCGGCCATACGCCGTACTACCGCGACCACTTCGATCGGATTCCCGAAACACACATCATGATCGCCCGCAAGAAGAGTACCGGCCAGCTCGTCGGAACGCTGTCGGTCACACTCGACGGCTCCGAAGGTCTGCCTTCAGACATTGACTTCCCGTGTGAAACGGAGATGCTGCGGCAGGAAACGCTGCTGCTCGCACAGGTCTGGCGCTTCGCGGTCGACAGTGAGCACCGCAGGGGTGCGCGTATCGCCCATGGACTTATGAGTCTCGCCCTTCTCTCCGACTTCGCGTTCGATGTCACGACCGTGGTCGCGACCATTCATCCGAAGCATCTCGACTTCTATCGCCTGCTCGGCCATGAGCCCATCGCATACCAGCCCTGCGCCTTCGGCCTTGTGAGTGCCCCGGCGATCTTCATCGGCATCGTCGAACGGCGATTCACGATCGGAAACGAGCGCCCCTGGGAGCAAAACTCACATCCACTAAGTGAATTGGCGGCCTGATTAAGGTCGCCTTTTGCAAAGAAGAAAAGCTGCATCACAAAGGAGAGCACCATGGATACCCCTGCCCGAGAAAGCCGCCGCGAATCCCTCAGACGGCGATTCCCTCCCTCTCGTCCGGCCGACGTCACCTACGAGATCGCGGGACTGAACGACATCGATGACGTCTACGCACTCGCGTACAGCGCATTCCTTCGACGCAACTATGTTGCACGCTCGACCGAGGGGCGTCTTATCCATCATGATGGCCACTTCGACCTCAGCCCGGATACGACGATCTTCATCGCGCGGAGGAGATCGACCCGGAAGCTCGTCGGAACACTCTCGGTCACGCTCGACGGCCCCGAAGGACTCCCCGCAGAGGAGGATTTCCCGGAGGAGATCACCAGACTCCGAAAAGAGTGCGAAATGCTCTACCACATCTGGCGCTTCGCCATGGATCCGAAGATCGAGGATTGCCAGATCGACATCACGTACAGCTTGATCTCGCTCGCGCTCTTTTCCGAGCGGTTCGCCCGCTGTACCGGCTCGACGGCGATCGTGCACCCGCGCCATGTCCCCTTCTATCGGTCCCTCGAATGCGGGCCCATTGCGTATCGCACCTGTGCCAGAGGACTCTCGAATGCGCCGGCAGTCCTAATTGGACACGTGGACAAGCGATTCCAAATGACCCCCGACGAGGAGCGCCAATACGGCCTCCTTGTCGCCTGACCCTCAGCCACCGAATTTCGGTGGCTTTTCTTCAGCTGCCATGAAAAAACGGACCAGCTGGCCCGTTTTTCCCTTCTGACAGAGGAATTGCTACTTGCGCACTTCGTCGCGCATCGAGCGGATCATTTCCGCTGCAGCCTCCTTTCCGCCGAGACCGAAGGCAAGGCCGCCAGCAAGCGCGAACATAAACACGACTCCCATGAAGAGCAGCTGCATAAGCTGCGCAAACTGGCTCCCGAGGAGGTGCGAGAGCGCGATCATGCCTGCGAACACCCACACAGCCGTGCGGACAGTGTGCGCGAGGAAGTTCGCCATCGACGTCCCGAGCGCGGCGGATGCGCCGGACACGAGATTCGCGAGAATGTTTGCAACGATCGAAGCAACGAAGAGAATGATCGACGCGATCACCACCTGCGGGATGTACGCCAAGATCTGCTTCAGGAACTCATTCACCTGCGAAAGTCCGAGCACGTCGAACGCAGCCATAAAGAAAACGACGAGGAAGAACACCTTTACCAGCCAGCCGATGAACGCTGCTGAGTTGAGGCGGTATCCGGCCTTCTCGACCAGTTTGTCGATACCAGCCTTCGCAAGCGCCTCGTCTGCCTTGAGCGAAGTCACCAGCTGCGCGACGACGCGGCCAGCCGCAGAACCGAAGATCCAGCCAAGCGCAATGAACGCAATCGCGCCGAAGAACTTCGGGATGAACTCCCCGACGCTGCTTCCCGCGACCTTGATCGAGGTTGAGAGTGCGTCACGGAGCGTATTGAAAAAGTCCATGGTGTTGAGATGAATTACCAAGTAATAGGGCCTTGTGGTCCGATTTCTTTATTATAGCAGGCGCCAAGCGTTCCAGGGAGAATGAAAATCCCTCAAAAAGTGGTGTATTTTGGCACCCAGGAGCGAACCCCCGAGAGCCGCCCTACCCCTCCCGTACTTCCTCGCGGCGGACAAAGCGTCCAAGCATGGTTCCAATGACCATTCCCGCGATCGAGCAGGCGAGGCCGACGATGATCGACGGGATCATCGGATCTTCCCCGCCAAAATGCTCTATATATTGCCACGAGAGCGCTCCAAAGAAGATCGCGAGCATAGCACCCATCGCATTGGCTTTCTTGAAATACAGGCCCACAGCCATCGGGACAAAGGCGGCCACGAGGGTGATCGAGTAGGATGCGCCGACGATCTCGTAAATGCTCCCCTCCTGGATCGCGATCACAAGCGCAATCAGCGCCACGGCGACGATCGAGCCGCGGATCAGCTTCAGCTTGAGATGATCCGACATCTCCGAATAGAAGGGGCGCACCACGTTCTCCGCAAAGAGTGTTGCCGGTGCGAGGATCGCGGCGGAGGCCGTCGACATAATGGCGGCGATCAGAGCACCAAAGAAGAGCACCTGGGTCGGGAAACTAATGTATCCAAGAATCAATGACGGGAGGAGCTGCTGCGAATCGGCACCCTCCGTGAGAAGCTCAGGGAAAAGCATGCGTGCAGCGAGGCCAAGGAAGAGCGGCATCATCACGACCACAAAATACATGAGCCCGCCAACGATGGATGCCCATTGCGACACCTTGAGCGACTTCGCCGACATTGCCCGCTGATAGACGTCCTGCTGCGGAATCGATCCGAGGCCAAGCGTCATGAGTGCTGCCGCATAATAGAGCCAATCTTTCATGCTTCCGGCGGCGCCCGGAGTCATTTCGTAGTATTCCGGCGGCGCAGAAGCGAGAATATCAGTGAACCCAAACTTCCAGATCACTTCGGCGCAGACCGCAACGAGGCCGACAATGATCATGCCCATCTGGATCGTGTCGTTAAGGGACACCGACCACATCCCTCCGACAACCGTGTAGATGAGCACAATGAGTGCCGCGAGCGCCATGCCGAGTGCGAGCGGAACCCCGAGCAGCATATTGAGCACGATCCCAATCGCGACAAACTGCGCCGCCGTCCATCCGAAATAGGTGATAATGATCGCGATCGAAAGCAGGGTCGCAACCGTGCGGCCGTAGCGTTCCTCGAAGTAGTCTCCGATCGTGAGGTGATTCAGATTGTAGAGCTTCGGAACAAAAAAGAGGCCGATCAGGATGAGACAGAGCCCCGCACCGAAGGGATCGACCATCACGTTCAAAAATCCCCCCTCCGCGAATGCCGTTCCCGCGCCGAGCACCGAGTCGGAGCCGAACCAAGTTGCGAACACTGTCGCGAGCGCCATGGCAAAGGGCAGATGCCGCCCGGCGAGCACGTAATCTTTTGTCGAATGCACCCGATGCGCGGCGTAGATCGACACCGGGATTGTGATCAGCATATAGAGCGCGACGAAGAGGAGAAGCATGTTATTGAAATTCCACCCGACTCACAGCCGGAGGGCGTATTATCTCTATAATCTTTGCGTTATAGCATTTTTTGCGAGAGTGCCTAGGCCTAGAACAAATTCATCTTATTCAGCACCACCAAGTGTGGGTAATCGATGATGTCGCGGATGAATTTGTCGTAGATGCCGTAGCGATATTCGAACTCTCCGGTCGTCAGGACGCCGTAGGTGAGCTCCTTGCCAAGTTCGGCTTCGAGGCGCTTCAAGACCCCCTCGAGCACTGGCCGCTTGATCCCATCCCCCACGACCAGAATGTCTACGCGGGAATCCGGCTGATCGATAAACACGCCGGAAACAATAATGAGCTTGAGCTTGCCGACATTACGAAAACGCGCAGAGACGTCCTCCTTCCCAAGCGCGATCTCTGTCACAAGCGAACGAAGCGCCGTGAGATAGGGAAAACGCATATCGAGACCATAGCCGTCGATCTTCTTTTTCTCGAGCTCACCGTTCTTGCCGTCCTTGCGCGGAAGCATCTTCACCATCGAGCGCGGTTTCACGAATCCGATATCGACATACATGCGGATCTCTTTGCGGATCGCGACCACGCCGACCTTGGAGCGTCGAGCAGCTTCTTTCACATCGAAAACATCTTCCGGATTCATTAGGAAAAGCCGCATGAGCTTCACCCGAGCTGACGACCCGAAAAGCTTATCGAGCACATTCATAGGGAGTATTCTACCTTGAAGTATCACCTGCGCGCTACCCTTCCGAGGCAACAAAAAACGGCGCAACGAAGCGCCGCCTTACGTCAGAGCCCGGGGCCGGACTCGATTGTGCGTTCCATTTCCTTTACCATCCATTCGCAGGAGCTCTCGCGACCTTCGTTTTTTTCGATCGTCCATTTCTCGCGACCGTGGATCTGCACGACGAACGACGCAACGTCGGAAAGCCGGACAAGGGTCGTACGATCCTTCCGATCCTGAAGAACAGCGAGCGTTCGCTCGCGAAAATTAATTCCGAGGAGGTCTCCCTCGATAGGAGCCTTGTCGCATCCGGCACATGTGAGTGAAATGACCGGAGTAGGTTCCTCGATCCTCGAGATCCAGCCGGCGATCGTAAGAAGTAACTCCTTCGTCGAGATCGGTCGATCCTTCGCAGTGATCCTCAAAATGATGTACTCCTTGTGTCTGCCGAGAAGATACCACTATCGCTGAAAAAGTCAAACAGCCAACCACAATGTGGCTGGCTGTTTTTGAGCGAATGCGTGATCCGAAGATTACTTCAGGTTCACCTTTCCGCCTGCGTCTTCGATCTTCTTCTTGAGGGCCTCGGCGTCCTCCTTCTTCATGCCCTGCTTGACCATGGCCGGCGCGCCGTCCACGAGGTCCTTAGCCTCCTTGAGACCGAGTCCGAGCACTTCCTTGACCGCCTTGATGACCTGGATCGGGGTGCCTCCCGCCGCTGCGAGCTCGACATCGAACGAATCCTTCTCCTCAGCCGGTGCCGCTGCTGCGGCCGGGCCTGCGACGACCGCCGCTGCGGCCGACACGCCCCACTTCTCCTCAAGGAGCTTCACGAGCTCGTGCAGTTCGATGAGCGTCAGCTTCTCGACCGCATCCACAATCGGCTGGAACTTCGCCGGAACCTCAACCTTTTTCTCTTCCATAGGTAATGAATGATGATTCAGATAAATAATTCGGGCTGACTATGCCGCACCCTCGAGCGACTTTGCACGCTCGTTCAGGACGCGGACAACATTG
>DATIBL010000108.1:0-6927 GCA_035457505.1 Minisyncoccota bacterium
CAAATCCTTCACGACCCGCGCGGTCCTGATCGCCTCCGGTTCGAAGCGCCGCAAGCTCGAGGTCCCCGGCGCCGATGTTCTCGAGCACAAGGGCATCACCTACTGTGCGTCCTGCGACGGACCGCTTTTTGCTGGCAAGGATGTGGTCGTGATCGGCGGAGGAAATGCCGGATTCGAGACTGCAGCCCAGCTCATGGCCTACGCGAACTCCGTGACCATCCTGCAGCGCTCTCCCGAATTCCGCGCGGACCCGGTCACTGTCGAAAAAGTGCTTTCAAACCCCAAGGTCAAAGGCATCACCAATACCGAGATCGTCGAGGTGAAGGGCGACAAATTCGTCACCGCCCTCGTCTACAAGGACCTCAGCGACGGACAGACCAAGGAGATCCCCTGCCAGGGCGTCTTTGTCGAGATCGGCCTCGTCCCCTCGACCGACTATGTCAAAGGCCTCGTCGATCTCACTCCCTACGGCCAGATCAAGATCGATCCGCGCACGCAGAAAGCTTCCGCACCGGGCATTTGGGCCGCTGGCGACTGCACCGACGTGCTCTACCACCAGAACAACATCGCAGCGGGCGACGCAGTCCGTGCGCTCGAGGACATCTACATGGAACTGCACGCGAAGTAGGATCGAGTATCACCGAAAGATCACGCATGCAAAAACCGGGGCCCATCAGGGTCCCGGTTTGTTTTTAACGCTCGCCGCTATCGGGAGCAGTCTTCGCTTTCGATGCACGATACGCTTTGTACACTTCAAGGAGAAGCTTTCCGTTCGCATATCCCACGGGATCGCGAGTCGCATAGGCCGAGAGCTCCCCGACCGAGCCCGGAGCATCGGGGGCGGACTGCGGAATACTTCCTGCGAGATCGCACTCATGGCGCGCACCATCTTCGTCGGCCGCAGGCTTCGACGGATCGATGTACGGAAGATCGGGGATGATCCCCTTGCACTGCACGCTCATATAGCGCGTCGGACTTCCGACGACGTATTCACCCATCGTGAACTTGAGCGCGCTGCCATCATTGAGCGGTATCACGTTCTGAACGCTGCCTTTGGCCCATGTCCGTGTACCGGCGACCGGGGCGCGATTCATCTGCATCCCGCCGGCAAAGATCTCAGAGGCCGATGCACTCTGGCCGTTCACGACGACGAGGATCGGAAGTCCCTTCGTGATATCGCCAGGAGTCGCGTCGCCCGCCTCTGCTGGCGAAAGGTCATAGACCTCAACGCCGTCATTCGAGCGAATCGAGACAAAGCCGCTTGGCGCATCATAGAAGAGATCGAGCGCGAGGATGACCTCCGAGAGATCGCCGCCGGGATTCCCGGAGTACTCGAGAATGAGCCCTTCGGGTTGCTGCTTCATGCCTTTCAGGACATGCTCTGCAAGCTGTTTCGCAAAATTCTGCCCGAAGTGCTTCGTCTCGACGACAAGATATTTCTTGCCGCTAAACGTCGTCATCTTTGATTCGATCTGCGGGATCGCGACCTTCTTCCGCAAGAGCGTGACGTTGATCGGCTTCTCGACGTCTTTGCGCTCAATCGAAAGGCGAACTTGCGTGCCCGGCTTCCCGCGGATGTCTTGTACGATGTCATCCGTGGTCTCGTATTTGCTGACCGGCTTGTCGCCAACCTTCACGATGAGGTCGTTTGGACGAATGTTCGCCTCAAACGCCGGCGTACCTTCAAAAACATGGACGACCTCAACGGGACCGCGCTGGCCGACGCGACGGATCTGAACGCCGATACCCTCGAGCTCGTTCGACCTGCTCATCCGGAGTTCGTCGTATTCTTTCTTCGACAGATACGCGCTGTGCGGATCGCGGGCGGACATGATCGCATGATAGATCATGTCGAAGCATTTCTCCGTCTCGACCTTGGGATAGGCATCGTCGCAAATAGTTTGCGCAAGATATCCCATCTTGCCGAGGAGATGAAGCAGCTTTTGGTCCTGCGGCGCATTCGTTCCCGTCTGAATGATCGGACCCGAGAAAACCGGAATAGCGAAGCTCAAGCCGATGGCAAAGAGCAGCGCACGAAGTTTGGAGTGCATTCTGCTCTCCTTTCATTTTCAAAGCTCCATACTTTACGGTACCCGCTCTCCCGGAAAGCGTAAAGGCAGGTCAAAGCAGGCTACAGATGCGGGAGGGGTGTCAAAAAGGGATGCCTGACCACCGTTCCCCAGAGGATTCTCCGCTTACAGCGGAAGTACACCTTTGCGGGTTTTGGTCACGAGTCACTAAGGATTTTCTTCGTGCCTTGCACTCAAAAATCCCTAAGTGCTCACGACCCCGGATAATTCATCTTAATGTTTTTGTGGTCACAGATCACTAAGCGGCTGCGGAGCAAAGCTCCTTGTCCGCTAAGTGTCCGCGACCCCGCCTCGCATCGTTCCGCCCCGCAAAGCGGGTGCTCACGACATGCTCCGGCTTGCACATTCGCACGATGCGAAGCATCGTGAGTTTCGAATGTGCACCCTGGAGGATTCGAACCTCCGACCCCTGCAATGTGAATGCAATGCTCTAACCAACTGAGCTAAGGGTGCAGTATTCAACTCGACAATCAACTTTCAATCGCGCCCATTTGATGTTTGTCTAGCCAAGACAGCTTGGCCACGGGTGCGATGGGAAAATGCTAGCATATTCCGATCCCCCGCTCAACTCTGCGGCACGACGACCCCAACGCTACACCCGCACCGTGATCGAGCGCGGCGTCACCAGGAAAAGCCCGACCGCGACCACGCATCCGGCGACTCCAAGCGCCGTGAATGCGAGTTCGTAGCCGAGATATTGGGCAGCAAATCCCGCGGCGACCGGACCGAGCACGTCGCCGATATTGGTAAAAATGTCGTCGAGCGTAGCGATCTCCTTTTCGTATTCGGGAGTCTCGGAAATGTAGTCTGCATAGGCGGCATTCATGGCTGGCCACGCTGTCGCAAAGCCGAGCGAAGCAAAGAACGCGATCGCGATGTACCAAGGACCGAATTCCACGAACGATGTCGAGACGAGCATCAGCGAGCCAAAGAAGAGCGCAGCAAACGCTGTGCGCTTCTTGCCATATCCATTTGAGATCCGCCCTACGAACCACCCTGCGACCAGGGGCGGGATGCCATACGCCACAAGGAATGCTCCGCCGAGGATTCCGACGTCGTGCATGAGCTTTTCCGAGAGCAGCGGCCCCGCGGTCCAGAAGAACGAGTCGATAATGTTGATCGTGAGCGTGAGCATCAGCACCGGCGAGAGGATCTTCCCGATAGCGATGAGCGTCCTGCTAAAATTGAGCGGCCGCTCTTCGGTCTCTGCGAGAGGAGTTGCGTGGACGACGTCTTTGATCCGCATCCAGATCAGAGTGGCATACCAGAGGAATGCGATCGCGAGAATGCTCCAGAGCGTGATGATGAGTTCTTGCGTCGACCCCGCACGGAGAATGAGCAAGCTCGCTAAAAATGGTGCGATCAGATATCCGAGCCCATCGAATACGCGAATGACGCCGAACGTATCCGCATGCTCCTCGTGCCGTGTCGTTCGTCCGACAAAATCGAGCATGCCGAGATTGTAGAGATCATAGTAGAAACCCCAGAGCGCCATGCCGATAATGAAGATCCCCACATCTGCGCGGCCAACGATCGCGAGCGGATACAGCGCCGCGAGAATCATCATAAGGAAGAAGAGCCTGCGATAATGGGTCTCCTTGAGCATCCGACAGAGGAAAATATCAAAAAAGACTCCAAAGATCGACGAGCTGCCGAGAATGAGACCCATCACGCTCTCCGTGATTCCCGCTTCCACCATCATTACCGGCGCGAGATACATTAGAATGCCGTCAAAGACGACAAAGAAGAACGCCATGAGCGACACGCCGAGCACAGGTCGGCTCAAGCGTGCGGGCATGTGTAAATGTCGCGTCAGGTGATACAGCGGTGGCATACAAAAGGACGGGCCCAATAACGAAGAGGTTCGCTATTTGTGTAGGTCCTGTCACATTATGACACAGGATCGGCACATTGGCGTGGAGAGGGTCCAGTCACGTACCCACACCTCTCGCCGCACGGGCGAAACATCGGCGAAGCTAGAGCACCCGCTCGGTGACACCAGTCCTCCCGACCAAGCCACGCGCAGCTGCACATCTAATATGCTATAGCATATTAGATGTGCAGCTCATCCGATACTACAGCCCTACCGGAAGCTTCGCTTCCTATCGCCAGATACAAAAAGCGCCGCGGACGGCGCTTTTTAATGGTGGGCGATATAGGGCTCGAACCTATGACCTTTCGCACGTCAAGCGAACGCTCTAGCCAACTGAGCTAATCGCCCCCGAATGGAGAGATAGTAGCATACCGCGTTTCGCTTTTCAAATAGTTCGTCTGGCAACGTTACGTCCCGATCCAGCCTCCATAGAGGACCGAAAGAGTCGTGGCCACGGCGGCGTAGACAACAAAATATCGCACCACTGCCCTTGGTGACATTGAAGAGGCGAAGAGCGCCAGAATCACGACATTCAAAAGCGACGAGGCACTGAGATAGGTCATGAGTCCTGCACCATGCATACCAAGTTCGGAAAATGCCCCGGCAAGCGGATAATTCCCTGCGATGGTGCCCACATACAGGAAGAACCCGAGCACAAGAGCCGTCCCGATCCCCCCGACTAAACTTCCGGCATATTGAGCGAATGTCGCCTCCGGGACAAGGACGCGAAACAACGCTGCAACGCCAATCCCGATCGTGACAACGCCGAGCATCTTGGCATGCTTTTTCCAACCATCGCGCTCGATTGGTGTCGATGGTCGGGCACGATATGCAATGTCGCTCCCCTTCACAGCCCATGACGCAACAAAGAGTGCGGCAAAAACAATCAGTGCGTTGATAATCGAGAACTGCCAACTGAAAATGCCGCCGATGATCGGAAAGGAATGCAGATCGTACACGCGTTCTGCTGCAAAGAATGAAAGCAGAAGCGCGGGGTGCGCACCCTGACGGATGAGTTGAGTCGCGAGCGGTAGTCCAGAGAGAATACTAAACGGCGAGATCATTCCAACAAAAAGAAGTGCTGCAACGCTTGTTGGACGATATTCGGAGAAGAACTTAGGTAATGCGGTATCCCGATATCGATGTTCAATGTAGATTGAGAGCACAAGGCCTATGAAAAACCATGGCAAAATCTGCCCAGCATACGACGCGGCGACGGAAAGGAATTGTGCAAACATAAATCAAGTATCGCAGACAGCGGAGAATGCTTCAAACTTCCACTTCTTCTATCATCAACAGCCCAAAGCACACCACACAGGTATGATGTTTCGGGGACTGATGCATTTCAGGGGGGAATTCAAGCTGCTGGCTTGACACTCATACTATTATGTAGTATATTTAATCTGGAACACGTCCACATTTTCGCACAAGAGGAGACCAGAGATGGCGACAACCGCTGAGCGGATGCTCATAAATGCAGCGATCGAAAAGCTGCTCGCCCAAAGCGACGAAAGCTATGAAGCTGCCCGAGTTGTGATCGACTACGGACAAAGGCTCAAATCAGCATCGGCCACACAGCTCGAAATTGCCTCGAGGGCGCATGACTCCCATGAACACACTTCTGGGTATTCCCCTGGGATCGGCGAAATCAACCTTGAGCATGATACGCCCACCGAGCAGCGGGAATACACATTCGGAATATCACGGGATCGAGTCGGATACTATCGCCTCTGGAAACAGAAGGAGGGGCAAATTTGTTTCCAGCATTACTGGAAATCGGACGCGAACACAAATCCCGGCGATGACACCTCGGATATCTATTATTTGGGCTATTGCACAAAAAAGCTGGAGCCTAAATATTTCGGGATATTTCGAGAACGCGTCGCATTCCGACTCTGGATCGGACACACGATCGAGTTCACCCGCCACTACCTTGAACCAATCTTTGGGGAGATGCCAAAACTCACGACGATCGGCATAAGGGGTGGCTAACCAACACAATACGACAAAGCGGTCCAACATACCGGACCGCTTTTTCTGTCTGCTTCAATATACCTGCTTTCAAAATCTGCTCTCCCCTATTCTGAAAAGCTGCTAAAATACGGGCACTATGCAAAAAACGAATGCCAAAAAGAGCGCATCGACCAAGCGAGCAGTGGGCAAACCCACACAGAGCACGAAGGCGAGGCATGAGCTTTCGGAGAAGCAAACCGCAACACTCCTCAAGGCTCTGAAGACTCGCTTTGAGAAGCACCCAGAGCGTCACAAGAGTCTCCAGTGGGACAATGTCGAGGCAAGACTTCGCGCGCGCCGAGAGAAGCTCTGGCCGCTCAACGAAATGGAGCGGACTGGCGGCGAGCCCGACGTGATCGGCCTGGATCGAAAATCTGGTGCGTATCTCTTTGCCGATTGCTCGCCCGAGAGCCCCAGTGGCCGCAGAAGCCTCTGCTACGATCGTGCGGGGCTCGAGTCGAGAAAGGATCACCCGCCCAAGGGAACAGCGATCGACATGGCAGCGGCGATGGGGATCGAACTTTTGACCGAGGAGGAATATCGAAATCTGCAGAAGCTCGGGGTGTTCGATACAACGACATCGAGCTGGATAGCAACACCCGATGAGATCCGAAAACTCGGCGGCGCACTCTTCGCCGATCGCCGCTACGACAGAGTCTTCACCTACCACAACGGCGCCCCCTCCTACTACGCCGCAAGAGGATTCCGCGGACGAATTGAGGTGTAGAAATTTTCAATCGCGCCGCACGGAACAAAAAACTCTCCGAGCTGGGCAATTTAGAGGTCTTTGGAGAGACGAATCTCCCGAAGCTCGACATTGCCGAGATGCTCTTTTTTCTCAGCACCATCAGCTTTCCATCCCTTTGTCCGATAGAATCCGATCGTCCTTTCGTTCGTATCCAAGACCCACAAATGTGCTCGGGTAAAATTTTGAACACGAAGAAAGGCGAG
>DATIBL010000109.1:0-5986 GCA_035457505.1 Minisyncoccota bacterium
GAGGTGCTGCTTTTTGTGAACGAATACCGCCCCGGTGACGAGGCGATCCCCGGCATCGTCGATCGGAAGATCACTCCCGGCGCAAAGCTCTTTTTTGCGAGCGGGCAGTATCTCGAAGTCATCCATCAGGAGGAAGAGCGATTCTTCTTCCGCGCGAGCCTTCCACCCGACGCACTCTTTGCAGAAATCGAGCGCGAAGGCGTGATGCCGATTCCGCCGTATATCAAACACTCACCGCTTTCGGAGACCGAACTGCGCACGAAGTATCAGACGGTCTTTGCAAAGCGCCCGGCCTCCGTCGCCGCGCCGACCGCGTCGCTTCATTTTACCGACCGCATCTTTGCCGACCTCGACCAGCGCGCGATTGGGAGGACCTTTGTCACACTGCATGTCGGTGCAGGAACCTTCGCCCCGATCAGCGAAAAGAATTTTTCCGAGCGGAGGTTGTTCCGCGAGTACTACGAGATCTCTGACCAAGCCGCAAGAGAGATCGAGGGGGCGCAAGCCGAAGCGAAGATCATCATTCCGGTCGGAACCACAGCATGCCGAACGATCGAGTCCGCCGCAGTGCCCCGCACCGATGCTCGTGCACATGTCGTCGCACCTGGCTCCCGCGCAACAGAGATCTTCATCTTTCCGCCGTACGAATTCAAAATCGCAGGAGGACTCCTTACCAATTTCCATATCCCCCGCTCGTCGCTCATGCTCCTCGTCGACGCCTTTCTTGCGCACAAACATTCCAAGCGCCGTGTCCTCGAGCTCTACAAAGTCGCGATCGCGGAGCGCTTCCGCTTCTACTCTTTCGGGGATGCCATGCTGATCCTCTAGCGCACGCAAAAAGCCGAACAAAAACAGTTCGGCTTTAATGAAACACTTAGGTGCGGGTTCGCTCGGTCACGCGAGCGGCGTAGATCTTGGCGAGTCGCAAAGTCAGCGGGCTCACATGCGCAATCGGTGTTTCTTGGATGCATGCTCCCCCCGGGCAGGCAAGGAAGACAAAGAAGACCGGTCCGGAATCAGTCGAGCGGCGACCACCATAGACGATACCGGTGATCTCCACTCCCTGATATGCCGCGGGGTTCCGCGTTCGGATCTCATCCTCAAGCTCGACCACGTGCGTCCGATCAAGCGCGACGTGCGGACGCGTACCATCTGATCGGATCCACACATCTGGACGTCCACAGACCGGGACGCCAGAGTAGAGCGCATGCGCCGGGTTTTCAAGCGCGCGCTTTGTTGCGAGCGGATCGGGAGGTCGCATCGGCGAGCGCCGCTTGAGTCCGACCCAGATCGCAGTGCGCACAACAGCGAAGATGCAGATCACCAGAAATACGAACGGAATGAACCAGGAGTCGAACATGGTCCGTCTCCAAAATAAAGTTCTCTCCTCGGTATAGCACGAGCGCGAAAGGGCGCAAGAAGTCGCGGATGTCGTCTACTCCCCTCTCCCCACGCGATCGACGCACGTGCGCGAACGATCCCACCACCCGCTGTCATACACGGCGCACGTTCCTTCGCCGCTCGCGTCGATCTGATCATTCGGACAGAGCTTGCCTGACCCAGCACGATCGCTGATCACGTCGGGATAGTCCGTCTCCATATCGATGCCGACATGGTAGAGCGAATCAGAACAGCGCATATATTGGATCTGCTGCAGATACGGACTTGGGGCAAAGATCGGTACAGCCATTTCGCTTGCGGGCTTTTCAGGATCCATCTTGATCCGCGCGCGCTCGCCTTGCATCGCGTAGGCATCAAAATATTGCGGATACGCGCCAGTCTCGGCTTTGACTCGCGAAAGATACGCAACCACCTGTTCGAGAATCTTGCGGCGCTCCTGATCGCGCTCATACCCCTCGAGGCTTTTGCGCGCACGGGCAATGACATCTTCCTGCGTGAGAATCCCACCAAGGCCGCGTACTGTTCCCGATCCGTCTTCCGCGACGGAAACGCGAACAAGAAGCGCGCCGGTCCGCGCACTCCGTTCGAGCGCAAGCGCATCATCGGGCGAAGTGAAGTACGACTCGATGCCATACTCGATGCCCGCGCCCGGCATCCAGCCGAAGCGTCCCCAGCTTCCATCCGGACTCGTCACCTTCCCCTCGAGATACACGCCCGACGTCGGCCGGGTTCCCGAATACGAGACGCCTTCCCATTCTCCAAAACTATTCGGCGCGAGCGTCACATAGACAGTCTCTCCATATCCAAATTGGCGATCAGAGCGCTTAGGGTTCGCGCTCGAGATGTCGTAAGCGAGACGGACATAATTCCCGACCAAGAGATCGCGCGGATCAATCGGAACGGTCTTCAAGACAACTTCGGTGCCGCCGCGGACTTTCATTTCATGCTGCACGACCATCCCGGCGATCAGCGCAAACTGCAGAAGGACAGCGAGAGCGAAGGCGATCTTCGTCTTCGGAGTCCACGTCGAGATTTGTGTTTGAGTATCCATAGAGAAGAAGGCTATGCTGCTGGCGCTGTTACCGACGCGTTTTTCATGCGCTCTGTGAGCTTGCGCCGGACGCGCTCAAGTCCGAATCCGAGTCCGAGTAAGACGACGCCTCCCATCATGAACGATCCGTAAGTGCCGAAATACAACGCGAAGGTGTCGATGTAGCGCGTCATGACAAAGACAAAGAACGCAAAGAGTCCGAGATTTACGAATGCGGTGCGATTGAGGAAGTACCCGAGCACGATGAGCGCGACCACCTCAGCGAGCAGAATGAAATTCCAGAGGAACATGTACGGATTCACGATGTGCTGATAGGACCACATCGTTCCCATGCCCGTCCCCGGGTCGAACGGAAACGCGATCGTGATCGCCACCGCGACAAGAACGCCACAGAGCCCCATCGTGCCGTAGCGCACAAAAGGCGCGAGGGTCTTCGCCGTGAGAATGTGCGCACCAAGACCGAGCGCCACGACGAGGAACACGACGAAGAAATAGCTCGGATCGAACGGCGCATGCGGAGCGATCGAAACAATCTCGCGAGTCGCGGCATTCAGCACGTCATTGAACGAAAGAACATAAGTCGTCGCGAGAACGAGAAGCGCACCGAGACCGCTCAAGACGCGAGCGAAGTGCGCATGCGCGGTGCGAGCGAGATCGAGCGTCTCTGCCGCAAAGAGGAAGAGTACGCCGAGCGAAAGATAGATCGCAAAATACGTGAACCATCCGGTATCCCACACGCCGAGCGTTCCGCTGAACCACGCGATCGCACCAAGGAGCGTCGCAGCGAAAAGCTTTCCGCTCTTGGCGTGGAATGCGAGACCAGCATGGAGCGCGAGCGGGAGCAGATACCAGTAGTGCGGATCGATCTGGCGCGTCGAGTGCCCAAAGATATCGAAGAGATCGTCGGACCCCCACTGCGCGACAAACGACCAGATGGTGAACAGCGCCATCGAGAAGATCGCGAACCATTGCGAACGCAGCGTGAGCGCGGTTGCAAAGACGCCGATTCCCCAGAGGAGGAAGAGGCCGCCCGAATTCGATCGAATGTGATACATCTGTGCGACGAGCGCGATGCCAGCACCATAGAAGATCGTGCCGAGGAAGAGGAGTGCAGCGCCGGTCTTGCCGTATCCCTTGTCGGACGCAAAGATGCCCGCCGCATAGGATCCAGCAATGGAGCCTCCGATGAGAAGGAGTTTCACCATGTGCGAGAGGCCGTCCCAGTTGGAGCCGATCCAGAGAAGCACCCCAGCACCAAAAAGGATCGCGCCGAGTGCGGTAATGATCTGCACCATCCGCCCCTGCCGCTCCGCTTTGACCTTTTCCGTGTACGAAGCACCGTAGCGCTCCATGATCGCGTTCGCTTGATCCGCGGACACTACGCCAGAGGCGACCCAGCCGGCTGCCTCACCCCGAAGACGCTCGACAAACACGTCCGTGATATTCCCAGAAAGTTGACTTGTCATACCTCTCGAGTATAGCACCTTGCGGGCCCTGCTTCGATGATCACAGGCATTGCCGGACAAAAGGCGGTCGTTTATCATGCAAACATATGAACAACGAAACAGCACCGCGCGATGAGCGCATTGCGGAGATCGCCAGCATGGATAATTCGGAGATCGAGGAGCTTTTGGGGCTCGACGAGGGTGATTCGTCGAATTCCGAGGAGGTTGCCGCAGCCCGACGGGGAGCAGAACGGCTCTCGGAGGCGAACCCCGATATGGATGCCAACGATCTTCTGCTTGCCGCATATTCCGAGCGCACAATGAACGACATTGAGATTCCGGACATGAATGTCGCGGTCGACGCCGAGGGAAATGTCGTCGGCATGGGACAAAATCCGCGGGAGGCGGCCGAGCAGGCCCGCAATCAGATGGGGCTCTAATCGAACCCCTCAAGCAAGAATTCAGAAAAACGAAGCGGCACCCAGAATGTGGGTGCCGTTAGTGTTTCAGGCGGAGTCCGGGATTTGCATGATACAAATGTCGGACAACTTCTCGTTCTTTTTTGAACATGCGCAGCGCTTCAATGAGCCGCCGCCGACGCTCCGCTCTGGAGCGGATATAGGTCACTTGCGTTTCCATCCTTCGCTCCTCTGGAGATTCTGCTGGTAGTATACATTACTTCAGTATATTCGTCAAATGCCCTCCCTCGACCCCCTCGTGAACCCGAGCCGCTCCATTTCAGCACGATCAGAGGCAGTCGCAAACGCAAGCGTTCCGAGCAAATGATCGGCGAGAGGGAGAACGACATTATAATTCGTCCCGTTGTGCGTGTGATGGAGAAAATGATGCCGAGCGAGGAAACAGAAAACCGCCATGCGACTCCACCACGGATGTCGCGGCTGATGCATCTCGCGGTGCATAAGATTCCAAAGCTGATTGTGAACGATCGGGGTGAGCACAAAAATGATCGCGATCACGGGTGACACAAGCGCGATCACGAACGCAACCGGAACGAACCCGGCGAGCACGCGCGCCGTATCATCGATCGTGAATACGATGCTGATCTCGCGGCCGATCGGATCATCTTCGCGGTCGAATGCATGATAGTACGTGCCGTGATGCAGCACCGCATGCTTATGAAAGATGCGATCATCTGCATGCTTTCGAACGGATGGAAAAACGTGCGCAAAAAAATCTGTGTGCATGATGTATCGATGCACGCCCCATTCAAAGAGCGAGCCAAACACATACACCAGCGCAAGGCCGATGGCGATCTCGGAGGACCACCCGGCAAGGTCAGATGGAAATGGGGCGAAAGAAAGAGTCATATGACGAGAGCGAAAGTCATCCGACCAGTATATACGGAATACCGCAGACACCAAGCGCAGCGCATGGAACAAAAAACGCCCCGACGTGGGGCGTGTACTTATGCTCGCGCATTTTTGCAATCATCCATGACGAAGCTCCTCGAATTTGCGTTTCATCCGACCCATGATGCTCGCAGAGACATACTTGCGCGCATTCGCCTCGCCATCGGGATAGCGGAAGAACTCCTTCACGAGACTCGAACTCGTCATCGCAAGCTCAAGCGGCGGCGAGACCCAGAGCGTAGTGATACCCGGGTCGATCCCGGCGTTCACGTGGCGCGTCGCGAATTCATAATCGAAGTCCGAATGCGACCGAATGCCGCGCACGATGTACCCCGCGTCAATCGAGCGAGCGTAGGTCACGAGCAGCTGATGCGGATAGGCATCGACGAAAACATTCGCAAGGCCGAACTTCTTGATGCGCCCTTCGATCATCTGCACGCGCTCGGGAACATCGAAGAGCGGCGATTTTTCGGGATTCGATCCGACAGCAACAACAAAGACATCGAAGAGCGGTGCCATCGTCTTGATGACCCACTCGTGACCGCGCGTGATCGGATCAAACGTGCCGGCGTAGACAGCCTTTCCAGACGGAGAAGCGTTCATGGGAACTCCTTTTAATGGAGGGTGGAGGAACAAGAACTGACCGCAGTCTACACGGAAACCTCGCCAGAGCAACCGAAAGGACCGAGTATCCGGGCCGCAGATTTCCGTACCTTGCA
>DATIBL010000110.1:0-5126 GCA_035457505.1 Minisyncoccota bacterium
AGTCGCTTGCGAGCAATGCCGTCGACGGTGACGGGAGCCGAACCCGCACCGAAGAAAGGACGGAGTTCCATTGCGCCCGCTGTGCATGGATTGCCTCTGCAGATATGTGTTCCCGATCAATAAGAACGAGGAGTGACGAAAGCGGATAATTCGGAAGCGCCATACCGACAAAGAACGTCACTGTTCGCGTTTCGCCGGGGGGAACGACCACTGACTTCATAAATGCGGCGCACGGCTCCGCATCTGGAACAAGCGATCCAGAAAGCGATGTACGCTCAAGCGCGGCACACTCGCGAATCCCTCGGAATCGGCCGACAAATTCTTCTTTGCTCGTCGTGAACGCATCCATACCAGAGACGACCCCCACGCACGCAACATCCGTCGGACGCGCAGCGTGAAAGAGCGGCGTGACAGAAAGCGCAGAGTCACTCACACGTTCAAAGGAAAAATGGGGACGCGTGTCTGAGTGAGTCTTTCCGAGCAGCATTTCAAAATACCCGAATACAGAGAGGGTGCGAGGGTCATCTCCCGTGTTTTCAATCAAAAGCGACGTGAAGGCGAGCGGCGCATCTGGATGCACCGTCATCTCGAGCGACATCCGAAGATCACCTTGCGTGCTCCGAAACGCGGAAACACCGAACCCATGCCGCACTTCATACTCAGCCTTGGGATTTCCTGCGATCGGCTGCGGGCTCCAATACTCGCCTGTCTCATCGTCGCGAACAAAGAACGCCTGCGAGGTCTCTGGCGATGCCGGATCAGTATAGGCAACAGTGAGCTTGTTCTCATGACTGTTCTCGACCCAGGTAAATGCTGCTCCACGATCATTCACCAGCGCGCCGGATGTTTTCCCAGAGAGGACATTCGTCCATGGGGTCGGAGGTCTTCGCCCCGGACCAACACGGATGACATACGATCGATCTGTCTCGTCCCACCCGCCGAGAGCACTGGAGAGCGCGAGCGCAGAAGGCTCAGGATGCGGTACTATCGCGCGTGAAGGAGCGCGTCGAGGATGCGTCGGGACAAGAGCTGGAGGAAGCGCATTTCGCCGCTCAAGCAGTATGCTACGAACTTGATCAGCAAGCGTACCGCGCTTCGAATCAATACTCACGGAAGCAGACGCGATCAGCGCCATGCGCTCAGCAGGCTCAAGCTGATCACTGCGCACGTGCGTCACCCCGCCAGACATTCCCGGATGCAGGCCTGCCGTGCGAACAAGAAAGTCCACTTCATCTTCAAATGTCTTGAGATATCCACCGGGATGGTCGTTCAAAATCACCACATCGACAGCGATCCCCTTCGCCAGAAAATACGATGCAGCAAGAAGAACGACCCGAACAGCGCCGAGATCCGACGCGTTCGAGACCCGCAAAAGCACAATGGGCAGCTCTCCAGAAATGCCGCACTTCCAAAGTGCTGCTTGAGAGAACACTCCGGATGGATGCCCCGGCCGGCTCACATTGCGACGCTGCTCGACCGCCGACGCAAGGTCGGCAAAGATCTCCGCTTGGACCGCACTGACGCCAATCGCCGAGAGCGCACGCGGTGCTTCGCGCTCCGCAGACTCAACCACGCGTGCAAGTTTTCGAAATGCTCCATACTCACGGAGTTTCTGCTCGACGGTTTTGCGCTCGCTGCCCGCGATCGTCGAGAAGGCAATCCGGCGCGTCTCTCCGGGAGCAAGCACGCACTCGCCGGTGAACCCAGCCGCCGGATCAAGCGAGTACTCAGGAATCTGCCCCTCTCGTACGTCCGAACGCATTGCCACCGGATCGTCGAATTGAAGCGGAGATCCAAAAAACCCTTCCCTGCTCCGGAAAAGCCGAACCTTCGCGAGCGGCGCATCTGGAACAACGGCGAACGCAGCCACCACCATGCGCGAGCGATCACGCGGATCCTTTCGATGCGCGAGGATAGCGTTGCGCTCGGGAATCGCCTCCGATCGGATAAAGAGCTTCTGGTAGTTGCGATGTGCATGAAGATCTTGTGCTGGAGCAAGCGCAATCTCCGAACATGCGCCCACAGTGAGCGTTGCTGGGACCGAGCGCAAATTGGTCAACTCGAGAATACGGACCTCCATCGTCTCGGAAGGATGGACCACGAGAGAGAGCGTACTTCGAATGCCCTCGAACGTCTTTTCAAAAATCACCACGGACTCTCCGAATGATGTCTTTGCATGCTCCCCCGCCGTCCGCGTCGGCATATACGAAGGCGACCACAGCGATTTTCGCGATCGATCAAAGAGATAGATGAATGATCCTGCCGATTCGCCGAGTGCATCAAAGGGCTCATGGGTGAGGCGTATGTTCTCGTACGCGCTTGATCCGGAACCGGCACTAGTGATCCGCACATGGTATGTTCCGTTTGAAAGGAATTGTGAACGCTGACGCAGCGGACGCATAGGCACATAGCGTCGACGGACGTCGTTCACCTCGAATGCGGAAAGCTGCGGGGCAGTCGTAACGGGCGGAAGCGCAAGCGGATCGGCTGGGACCGTCTCGGGCATCTGCTCTTCGAAAAGCTGCGTGATCGATTCCATGACCGGCTCCGCCACGAGTGCGCGGCGCAGTACGTTTTCTGCCAGCGCGTTCCCGATCGACGCCATAATGAAGCCCTGATGATGCGCAAAGTAGACTTTCGCCGGAATACCCCCTTCCGCACGAAGCGAACGGGGGCCCGTGAGGTCGAAGGCGTCGTAGAATCCATACACGCCAAGCGTCCCAAGTTGGGCCAGCCAGCGCAGATTCGAGACAGAGGCAGCCGGAGAGAACGCCAGTGCTAGTGCGCTCGTATACGGTGCGACGACGGTCGACTGAGAGAGATCGCGCTTGAGACCGATCGACTGTTCACCGAAAGCCTGGTAATGGTATTGCTGCTGCGCATTGAATCGCGCACACGCAGACTCACCCATCCCCCACGGAATCCCTCGTTTCCGGGCAAATTCGCGATGCGCCGCGATCGCACGCTGTGCGGACACTCCCCAGAAACTTTCGCTCGGAATATCGAAGAAGAGCAGCGTCCCGAGATACTCAAAGAGCGATCCCGCCCACGACACCGCGAGCGTGTCGCCGCGCAGACTACGGACAAGTTTCCGTCCAAGATACCTCCAGTGTTTCTTCGGAACATCCCCGCGCGCGATTCCGACGATACTTGCCGAGTTCGCCTCAGACGCGAGCAGATCATACACGCCTTCATCGAGCTCCTTGCGCGTAACACTGTACCCTCCGCGGAATAAGCCGCGCTCCTCATCGTAGAGGAATGCAAAATCCATTTCGTCAAAATAGCGGCGGCATTCGGCGGCGACACGAGAAAACCGGGATGCGATATCCCTCGCGTCGCGCTCGGCAGAATCGAGCCGCGACAAAATCTCTCGGAACCATAGATGCGCGCGATCCTTTTCTGGCCGAGCGAGCATCGACAAATCGATTGCCTCCGAGATTCCGATCCGAGTGATTCGCTCGCGAAGTGTTCCATCAGCAAGCTCGCGGACCGTCGGAATGCGCTGAAAGATGCTGCGCAGCTGAGCAGTCTTCTTCCGAAGCTCAGCATCGTCCGCTGTCGCCGAAACGACTGGAATACGCGCAAATGCGCAGGATCGATCAATCGCGTCTCGCAGATCCGAAACGAACGCCTCAAGATTCCTAAGACAGACAAGCAGCCGCTCAAGATGTCGAGGTTCACCTCCGATCTTGAGTGTCTCAAGCGCATTACGCATACGCACAATCTGATGAATGACACCGGTCAGCACAAGTTCGGCCGCATCAACCGCAAGGACATTGCGATCCATCCGAGCGAGAAGGGCGCGAGCAGACACCGCAGCCTGTGTAATCTCTCCGATCAACTTCCGGTCAACCTGCTTCATAAGATCACGCTCGATGACGCCGGCACACTCGTCTTCGATGATCGCCAGTTCTGCATCAAGGCCAGACAGAAGTGCCGGGGCAAAAACAGGGGCATCAATTGCCGCGAGTGCAGTCTGGCGCACCGTGAGTAGCGCAAGGGCGAGATTCGCACTATCGACGCTGGAGACGTAACGCGGCTCAAGCGGAATGAGTCGCTCCATTTCATACCAATTGAGAAAATGTCCTCGATATCGCTCCATGCGGCCAGCACGCTCGATCGCGCGATAGGCACGCTGCGAAAATTGCGCAATCGTGAGCAACCCGAGCGCATGCGCAGATGCGAGCGAAGTGAGATACATACCGAAATTTGTGGGAGAAATCCCGAGCCCATGCGAGTGGCGTTTGCTATCAGGCTCCTCTTGCAAAAGATCCGGAACAAGGCCATGAAACTCTGGCTTTGCCATGTCTGAGAAGTACCACATCGTCCGTGCTGCGATCTTGCGCAGAAAGAGACGATCGTGTTCCGGCAACGGTCGATGCCCATCGGTCCGAACACCAGTAAGCGTGACGACGATCGGAGCAACTGTCCAGAGGAACGCGATCAACAGTAGATCCGGCGGTGGGATAATCCCGTTCAAAAGACAGAGCGCGAGGCCAAAAACTGGAAGCAGGAGCGACATCTTCATGTGAGCCGCAGTTTCTGCGAGCGAGCCTTTGGTCGTAGCAGAAACCTCCCCAGCAGTTCGCCACTCAAGAAGCCCGCGCCCGGAAACACTCATCCGCCAGAGTGCGCGGCAGATCGCGTCAACCGAGAGGACAGCCTGATGCAGAAGAACAATGACCGACAGGAGCACTTTGAACGCGGCAACAGAGCATTCCACAAGCATGGTTTCAATCCGGTATCGAAGCATGAGACGCCGCTTGAGCGAAAAGAGCGCATCGAGAGAACGGAGGATCGCAGACACCACAGAGCCCGATCCCACGGCAAGCGCAACGAGAAGCGCCCACCACCAGCTCGAGATCGTACCAAACGAACCAATCAGAAGGGCAGCAACCGCCGCAGGGGCAACCAAACTGCGACGCAGATTATCGAGAAGGCGGTAGCGCGCAATGATCGAAAGGCCCGCCGATCGCGGCGGAAGGAGCCACGAGATGATCTGCCAGTCACCGCGAATCCACCGATGCGCGCGCAGAGAGAACTCGCGGAATCGCGGCGGAAATCCCTCAAAGATGAACGCTCCGGGTGCGATTCCGACCCGTGCATAAAGCCCCTCAAGCAGATCG
>DATIBL010000111.1:0-12574 GCA_035457505.1 Minisyncoccota bacterium
CCACTCGAAGAGCGGCAAGTAACCGTCGCGCGCGCAAAGGCCTCGGAAACATTTCCTTCACGCTTCTCGCTCATCGCGGCGATGAATCCGTGCCCGTGCGGATACTTTGGTGATCGGACCAAAACCTGTTCCTGCACCCCAGCCACGCTTGTGCGATATCGAAGGAAGATCTCCGGACCGATCATGGACCGTATCGACATTTGGATCGAGGTGCCGCGCATTGCACACGACGCGCTTTCGGAAAAGCGAGTTGAGTCGCGTGCGGCATCTGATGCCGCGATCTCCGCTGTTCAAAGTGCGCGGGAGCGTCAGCGGGCGCGCTTCGATGGCATTCGGCCAACACTACGAAAGAACGCCGACATGACCGTGCGTGATATCGACACAATGATCGAGCTCTCTCCCGCGGTCGCAAAGATCCTGAACGACTCGGCGAAGCGGCTCGACCTCTCGCCACGCTCGTACCATCGGATCATCAAACTCGCTCGCACGTTCGCCGACATCGCGAGCGCCGATGAGATCAGCGACGTGCATATCCTCGAGGCGCTTCAGTACCGGCCGAAGAATCTCATGTAGGCAAAATCTGCCGTCGTATCGACAAATGACAAATCGCAACAGAGTCTTGACAGAACCAGACGTTGTGGTACATTCGAAAAGGATCCCGCAACCAGATGGTGGAGCTCGGTGGATAAATTGTATGCATGGCTCCATGTTGAGCCGGAAGGATTCTCACTTTGGAAATTCTTTTTGGATTGTTTATTTTGGCTCTTTATATACACGTCGATCGTCGGGATATTTCTCACACACAGCTCTACCGAACTTCCTTCCTCGAAGGCGCTCGAAGGGTTTGTCCAGGATCATCCGGTACGACTCTTCGTCGCGCTCCCATTCCTCGCAGCAGCCGAAGAACTCCTCTTTCGACTTCCGCTGATTGTTTTTATCAAGCGGAATTCCTCAGTGGGCGTGCTTGCGGCAGCAACAATCACCCTCTCGATCATCTTCGGACTTGGACACGGCGGGTGGATCGGGGTCCCGATGCAGGGAGTCATGGGACTGATATTCTGCTGCGTATTCCTCAAGTGCGGAGGATTGCACAAAAAATACGGAAAAGCATTTCTTTCGAGTACGGTCGTCCACTTTTCCTACAACTTCATCTCGTTTGGATTGTTCCTGCTTTTTAAAACATAGCGTGGAATATCGTACATTGCCCCATCAGGAAAAGATGGGGCAATTTTCATTGCAGGTAACCATTGCGCATTCGGATAGATCGCCGCGCTCACACGATCACGGCTTTCTCCATTCGACCTCTTTGAAGATCGCACGTTCGGTCGGAGAGAGGGGTTTGATCTCGCGCTCTATTGCCTTTGTAAGGAGAGGCTCATGCGGCAGGCGATCAAGATCTTCCGCAAGACTCCAGAGATCATCTTCGCTCGCGATCCAGTCGGTCGAACGCCGCTTCGAAAGATCGAGCGGGCGTGAGAATGATCGCAGAGACTTCTTGAATTTCAGATTGTAGTACTCATGGAAATACGACATCACAAGCTCGCGAAGCGTCCGATACGCAGGATCGCGCCAGCGGATCACCGCATGATTTGTTTTTGAGATCGCCCCGTAGCGGCCATTACGGCGGAACACTGCGATCACATGATCGAAGTCGTCGCTCGACGCCTTGAGATCGACAATGAGCGGAGGCTCTCCATGCATCCAGAGTGCGAGCGCACCCACCAGCGCGCCCTCAAAGCAATGCGCACGTTGACGGTGCAGGGTCGTCAGCACGGACGATGCCGTGTCACCATCGGGCTCAAAATTCGCAGGGATCGCATCAACAAAGTCCTGGATTTTCTGCGGCGTCCGGAGTGCCGAAAGAGTCCGAATTTCTTTCGACGTAAAGCCAAGTGCTCGAAGATCGGGAATCGCGTTCATGCATGGATTGTATCAAATATGGAACACTTCGCCCTGAAACAAAACGGAGTACGTAGCTCGTCCGCAAAGAGACTTGCCCATTCGAATATTGGATGGAGTGCGAGGCGTCGAGATATACATCAGGTAATCCGCTCTCAAACGAGAAATGATGCGCAGCTCTGGACCGAGTCAGTATTTGGATGCTGTATATACATACTGCTTCCAAATCTGCAGAAGATAGGCCGCACATATTTCGCAAAGTGCATTTTCTCAATCCGTTCTAAACGGAATGAGATGCGCCGATCTGGACCAAAGCGATACCCGAGATGCTGTATGCCTATACTGCTTCTCGGGTTCGCGGAGGGAAGATCCAGCAGCTCGACCGTTTAGAACGGATTGCGCGCGCCGCGGACTTCAAAGTGCAGATGCGGCCCCGTCGACCGTCCCGTATTCCCCATTGCCCCGATCACGTCGCCCTGCTCGACATGCTGTCCGACTGTCACATGTGTCGTCGACAAATGCGCATAGAGCGTCTGTGTTCCGTTGGCATGTGCGATCACGACATATGTTCCATATCCGCCGTTGTATCCGCCAGCACGAGAAACAATCACGTCGCCGGCCGCCGCCGCGTAAATAGGCGCGCCAAGATACGATGCGAGGTCGACACCATTGTATCCATGCAGACCCTGCGTCTTGCGATATCCCACCATCGGGGAGCGGAAGAATCCATCAAGCGCCGGGCCCGTCGTCCCGCGAAGCTTCGCGCTCCCCGCAGGTCTGGTCGTGACCGCCTGCGTCGCGATCTCGCCATCCGGAATAATCAGCACATCGCCGATTGCGAGCTTCGTACTCTCATCGAGACCGTTAAAATCACGAATTTCATCCAGATCGCCTTTGTATTTTTTCGCGATCGACGCCATCGTGTCGCCCGATTGGACGGTATGCTGTACGCCAGAGACCGGAAGAATAACAAGCGTCTGGCCGACCGAGAGAGCTTTCCCGCGCGAAAGACCATTCGCCCATACGATCGTATTGACCGACACCCCGAACATATCCGCAATCGAAGCCAGCGTATCACCATCACGCACCACATAAACGCTAATATGACCCGGATCTGCATCCATCGTATCGGCATCGGGAAGTCCTCCGCCGGGGCCCGTGTCGGCCATCAGGGCGGTCTGAGCAACGACGTTCGGCGCATCGTCGATCGGACCCCCAACGCCAGTAGAGAACGCGACCGAGGCAAGCGCCACATTCTGAGAGTTCAGCTGCTTGGTCGGCTTCGGGGTCGTTTTCGCAAAGATATCCCCGATAAAGGAGAAGAACCCAGCGTAGGCGACAGCAGCCGGTATCAGCAAAGCCACGACAGAAACGGCGATCGCGCGAGACGGCGAAAACGCTTTTTCTGCAATGGTCGTATCGATCCGGGGGAAGAAGTCCTCTTCCATCCCAGAATTGTTGGTATGGGGTTCGATAAGCCTATTCCAGGGGGGTCATTCTGCGCGGCGATCCATTCATCCGTTCCCGTCGTTCTGTAAATCATCCGTTGACAACCGTATGTTCTCATTATATCGATGGGAAAAATCGACCGTCAACGCACAAAGACCTCTCCTGTGGATATCGTCAAGGGGCATCAGCGCCTAGTGGCAAGCTAAATTGTGGCCTCATTGAGCCATTTGTTTAAACATTTCCTCTCAACATCGGCACGGAGCATCGAAAATCAGGCTTCACCGGGCCGTATTCTCCCTCTCGTGGAAAATTGGAAAATATGGCTCAACAAAAGCCTAGAATGACATTTTCTTGAAATTGCCAAAGGGTGGTAAGATGTAGCCCAATGCAAACAGGAGCACACGGCTGGGAGCACGGGCTGAACGAGCGACAACTTGAGGCAGCGGGCCACACTGAGGGCCCGCTCTTGATCGTAGCGGGAGCAGGGGCAGGGAAGACCAAGACACTCACCCACAGGATCGCACATTTGATCAAAAATGGCGCCCCCCCGGAGGCAATTCTTGCGGTAACTTTCACCAATAAGGCTGCCAAGGAAATGCGAGAGCGGGTTGGAACAATGCTCGCGGAGGGCAGCAGATCGGCCGGATGGAATTTTCCAGGAGCAAAAGGCATACCCTGGATCGGGACGTTCCACAGCCTTGGAGTTTTTATCCTCCGCGAGAAGGGGGAGAAGCTCGGGCTCACCAAAACCTTCGCAATTCTCGATCGCGACGACGCACTCGCGCTCATCAAGCAGGCCATGGCGCGCGAGGGGATCGATAAAAAGGAGTTCGAGCCGAAGCGCTTGCAGTCGGTTATCTCGCGCTTGAAGGGCGATTTTAAGACCCCGGAGGATGCGCTTGAGCATTCCAAGAATCGCCATTTTTCGATGTCGCTGTCTCGGGTTTGGCGACGGTACGATGCGCTCGCAACAGAGGCGGGGGCGCTCGATTTTGATGACCTTCTCGTAAAGACCGTCCGCCTGCTTGAGACCGATCAGGAGGTCCGCCATTTCTACCAGGAACGCTGGCGCTACCTTCATGTCGACGAATACCAAGATACCAACGAGGTGCAGTACCGGATGATGTCCGTCCTTGCGGCGGCACGAAAGAACATCTGCGTCGTCGGAGATAGCGACCAGAACATTTACTCGTGGCGCGGTGCGTCGATCGCCAACATTCTCGAATTCGAAGAGGATTATCCGGGTGCAGCCGTCGTCCTTCTCGAACAGAACTACCGCTCTACGAAGACCATTCTCGATGCGGCAAACCAGGTGATCGCGAAGAATCAGCTTCGTAAACCCAAGCGGCTCTTTACGGAGAATCCAGGCGGAGATCCGATCATGCTCTTCGAGTCATATGACGAGTCCGACGAAGCGCGCTGGATTTCGGAAACCATCGGAAGCCTGCTTCAAACTGGCGCTCGCCCTCGCGACGTCGCGATCCTCTATCGGACCAACTTTCAATCCCGCGCCATCGAAGAAGCGATGCTCGCGAGCGGGATCTCCTATCAAGTGCTCGGTGTGCGCTTCTACGATCGCCGCGAAGTGAAAGATGTGCTCGCCTACTTGCGCGCAGCAATGAATCCGCGGTCGGCACTTGATGTTGCGCGAACGATCAACGTCCCGGCACGCGGGATCGGAAAAGTTACGCTGGAGAAAGTACTCACCGGAAGGACGAGTGAGCTCTCTGCAGCGATGCAGGCAAAGGTGAACGGATATTTTTCACTGCTTGGGCGGCTCCAAGAGAAAATCCTCACCGCGATACCTTCAGAGGCGATCGCTTATGCGATCCAAGAGACCGGCTTCGGTACCGCACTCGGTCGAGGAGACGAAGAGGATCAGGAGCGTCTCGAAAACGTGAAGGAACTCGTCACGCTCGCCAAGCGCTACGACGAGCTCCCCATCGGCGAGGGTATGCCCACATTACTCGCCGATGTCGCACTTCTTTCTGAGCAAGACAACATGAAAGAGCACGCCGATGCTGTTCGCCTGATGACCGTCCACGCAGCAAAGGGTCTCGAGTTCCCGTATGTGTTCATCGCGGGACTCGAGCAAGACCTCTTTCCGTCCAAACGCGCATGGGACGACAGCAAAGACCCTTCGGAACGCGAGGAAGAGCGAAGACTCTTTTATGTCGCACTCACGCGCGCAGCAAAACGCGTCCACCTTTCATATGCGTCGTTCCGCACGATCTTCGGCGAGCGCCAGATCAACGCACCTTCGGAATTTCTTTCGGATATCGATGGGTCCCTCATCAAAGAAGCAACGAGAGGAGGCATCGCCGATTCTCCCGCTGGGGGGAAACCAAAAAAGAAGATCTCTCTCCTTGAGTGGGACGATGACAACGAACGCATAGTATATTTCTAAGAAAACAAAAAAGCGCCGTTCAGGCGCTTTTTTCCGCAAGGAAGAGCTGATAGAAGGGGGCCCAGTCGTCAGCTACAAGTCCGTCATCCAGGTCAAAGAGAAGGAGTTGCCATTCATCAGGTGCATAGTGGAGGAGCCAGACCTCGCGGAGCGGATGAGTACGACTGGCCGCATGAATGCGCTCAAGTACTCCGTGTCCATCCCGGTGTAGCGCAGTGATCGTAATCTGATCGAGAATGCATGTCGATCCTCGCTCGCGAACGTCGAAGTGTTGGTCGATCCTGACTTCGTCGCCTCTGACAGGCAGGACCATAGTGCGTACCTCCGTGAGAATGTCTGTGCAGAGTGTACTAAACGAGCACCAAACCGCAACCGTCCATCGCGGCACCAGAGGGAACATGCTACGATGCGCTGATCATCACCATATGGGCATTCCTGCAAAAAAATCTCTCGGACAGAATTTTCTCAAGTCCCAAGCTGCACTTGATGCAATCATTGCCGCGTCCGATATTCTCCCTGGTGATCTTGTCCTTGAGATCGGGCCAGGGAAGGGGGCACTCACCCGGGAGCTTTTGAATGCGGGCGCACATGTTGTCGCTGTCGAAAAGGACGATCGTCTGATCCCATTCCTAAAGGACGAGTTTGCAGAAGCGATCACAGACGGTCGTCTTGCGATTGCTCATGCTGACATTCTCGACCCTCGCGTACTTGGCATGCTCCGCGCCGATCTTGGGATCGATACGGGGACCTTTAAGCTGATCGCGAACATCCCGTACTACATTACCGGAAAAATTTTCCGCCAATTTCTCGAGCACGGCCCGCGTCCGACTCATCTTGTCGTCCTTGTTCAAAAAGAAGTTGCTGAGCAGATCGCACGGAGCGCAAAAGAGAGCATTCTTTCCATCTCCATCAAGGCATTCGGCGACCCGCGATATGTCCGCACGGTTCCGCGCGGAGCGTTTGCGCCAGCGCCGGGTGTCGATTCTGCGATCCTTGCAATCACGGGGATCAGCGGGGAGCGCCTCGCATCGATCGACTCGAACGAATTCTTCGCGCTGATCAAAGCAGGATTCGCCTCAAAGCGAAAGATGCTCGCGGGGAATCTGACCCATCGAACGCTTTTCGGCTTTCGCCGCGAGCGTGGTGCGATCGAAAATATTCTTGCAGCAATCCAGATCGACCCCAAATCTCGAGCAGAAGATCTTCCTATTGATCGATGGCTTGCGCTCGCGAACACAATGTCAGCATCCCCAACAAAAAACCGCCCTTAGGGCGGTTTTTTGTTGGGAGGATCGAACCTAGAGCGATGTTCCGACCATGTAGATCGTAGGACCAACGCCGATCGAGAAGCAGAACGGCATTCCAACGAGACACGGGACATACATATCCGTATGCAGACCGAGGAGCCAGACTCCAGGGACAGGGATCATGAAGTACTCATACACGATCGTCGCGCCGGGAACATACATGAGTGTGTAGTCCGGGGTATCGTTCTGTACAAGATCATCGATGTAGATGAGCCACATGTCCACACAATCACAGTACACGACCGAGGAAACAAAGCCGCCAAACGGGTGCAGGCCCTGTGCATTCACACGCTCTGGGGCAGCGAGCGTTGCGCCGACCACGAACACCGCTGCGATCGCGATCGCGCCGATCGCCTTCTTGGGAGCGCTCCACGAAGACCACCGCTGAAACATTTTAGAGATATTCTTCATATATCAGGAGAATAATTAGATCTGGAGCGTAAACGGCTTACCATCCGAAAGACCATTCGCATTCGAGACATAGATCCATACGCTCATATCTGTGATCTTTGTGCCAACCGAGGTGATCGAGGAGTTCGACAGCACGACCTTGAGCGTCTTCCCATCCGAGGAGGCGACATTCTTGAATTTCCCGATGCTCGTATGGATATCGTTTCCAGTCGGGGTAAAGTTGAGGCCCGTGATCGTGACTTCGGTTCCGTTGGTCCCCGAGGTCGGAGAGAGCGAGGAAATGACCGGAGGTTGAGTGGTCGGATCGACGATGATCACAAAGGCGTTCTTGTTGCTTGTTCCAATGCTATTGGTAACCCATACCGAATGCGAGCCAGTCGGTGCTGTCGCCGGGATCTCAACCACCAGATCCCCGTCGTTACTCGGAGTGACGTTCGCAATCGTATAGGTCTCACCAAGGTGGATGGTGTTCGTCGGGCCAGCAGTGAAGCCAGTTCCATAGATCGTCATGCTCTCACCGCGCACCTGAGTGTAATTCCCTGGATAGGTCACGATGACCTTGGTTGTCGTCGGGGAGATATAGGTCGAGATCGGAGCGGAAGCAAAAACATCCTGGAACGAACCGCTTGAGCTGGGCTGATTCGCGGTATTGAAGTAGGTCGCCGCAACGGTCGTCGTCGACTGTGCCGGAGTAGCAGGGACCGCTGGGGTTGCGGGGGTCGTCGGAGTCGACGACGATGCCGGCGCTGCGGGAGTGGCCGGGGTTGCAGGAACCGCTGGGGCCACTGGTTTCGTTCCGGCATTCGTTGTGGCACAAAGCGCAACAAGGTACCCGCGCGTCATAGTACCAACAAAACCCGTTCCCTTTGTGAGACCGATCGGCGCAAGGATATTCTCAGCGTTCAAATCCTGGAACTTCACAACCGCCTGCATGGTTAATTTTCCGAAATAGGTCGTTTCCTCTCCAGGCGCACCAGGGCCGCTTGCGGCAACCTGAGTCCGGATATCGGCATTCAATACGCGCTGAAGCAGCTGCACATCCTCGCCACGATCAGAAAGGCGAAGATTCCGCTCAAGCTTCGCACACTGAGATGGGGTGCCTTGCGCTCGGGGCGCCTGTGCAGAAACAGCAAACGGCGCCAGCAAAAGCGAACACGCAAGCGCAGCGGGGATAAATGAGAGACGCATGAATAATGGATGATGATAATGTACGACTAATTGCTCGACCTCTGCTATTGTGGTGACCCCCAAAGAGAGTTACCGATAGTATAGCATGCGGAATACAAAGCACAGGAAGTGAAAAACTCTGATTTTATACAAAGAGGAAGCGCGGGTGGCGATGCCTTGGCGTCCTCCCATCATATTGGACGACAGATGCAACAGGAATCGGACTTGCAGACACCAAAAAAGGCTTCAGTATGGTAATCTTTCCAAAGACTTGACAACTATCATATTTAGTCCCAATATTGACGTCTAGCGACGTACATTTCAATTCGAAGGAGAAGATCATGTGGGGTAAAAGCATTTTTATGGCTTGTGTATTGGCCATTTTCTTCAGCGTCAGCGGTGACGTTGAGGCAAGGCGCGGCAGAGGTGAGCCGAACTATCCAGCCGAGGTGACATTCTTCCGACAGATGGCCCGATCGATCGGCCCGCTGCTTGGCCCATCCCATGAATACATGCGGCCGAAGAAGACCGACAGGTACACCCGCTGCAAATACGCCGGGAGTGCTGGTACGGTCCCGTGCCGCGAGTATGTTTCGGACCACGATGGAACCGAATGGAAGATCGTGATCGATCGCGAAAATCAATATCGCGTCATTCGCATGTTCAAAAAGGGACGTAGCGGGAATATGGATCCGTATGCGACCATCTGGGTAGATAGCGGCGGCGGCGAACGCGTTGCTCTCGAGAGCAACGAACCACAGCGCTATGCTGGCGTCACAAGTTCGACGTTTGCCTCAGGGTTCCCTTCAGGGACACCGCGGGGAGAAGCGGGAGAAAACCCGATCGAAAAAGCCGCGAAAGAGCTCGAACGCGCACTCGGCACCGCAGTCCCCGGGAAGGCCCTCCCTCCGATCAAGCTTCCCTCTTTTGGACGGTGAGCACACACTCAACGCGGCAGCATCTTCGCTGCCGCTTTTCTTTTTATAAAACCGCGTGTTATCCACAAGAAAAAAAATGTTATCTTACCTATTTTTTTGAAAAGAGGACTATAATGAATGGGAAAGTCTATGGACACAGACATCCTCCGAAGGAACCCGCTTCCCGCAAGCATTGTTCTTGCAGTTTTGATCGTTGGTGGGGGAGTTCTTGTTCTGAATAAAGATCGACTCTTCCGGGGCGACACACTGCCCGAAGCCGGCCCCTCTGCGGTCACGCTCGCTGCCGCTCCCACAAACGAGAACGAGGAGGCTGATACAGACAAAGACGGACTTCCTGACTGGAAAGAGGCGCTCTATGGATCCGACCTGAACGACGCAGATACCGACAAAGATGGCGCACGAGACGGGGACGAAGTTCGATCCGGAAGAGACCCAGTAAAACCAGCCCCAAACGACAACCTGAACCAGTTTCAGGATATCCGCTTTGCAACGTCGGATAGCGATATTTTAGGCCTCAAAAGAGAGTTTTTTGCGAAATTTCTCGCACAGCGTTCCGCAGAAATCCGGGAAGTAACCCTTCAGGAAGTTGTCACAAAGAACCTTGATGTCTCAAAGTTCCAGCCCAGATTTCAGGTCGTCGACATGAAGGTGACCTCGGACTCATCAGTCGAGGCCCTCCGAAAATACGGAAATGACTTCGGGATTATCATCAATCGGTATAGCAAGGTGAAGTACCGCTCAGAGCAAGATATCCTTCTCGATGCAATGAAGACGAAGTCGAACGAGACGCTTCGAGAGCTGCAATACCCCGCCACTTCATATTTGAATTTTTCCAAGGACCTCCGAGCGATCACCGTTCCCATGCCGCTCCTCAAGGATCATCTTCGTATCGTGAACGCATACGACATCATGGGCCGTTCACTGCTTGCACTTCAAGAACTCTACACGAATCCCATCCAGGGGGCAGCGGGATATGAGGGATACACGAAATATCGCATGGATGTGATCACGGGGTACGCAGGGATCATCCATGTTTTCGGAGAATCTGATGTCGTCTTTGCGGAGAACGAGCCGGGCTTCCCGTTTTATTGGAATACGGTACGTTTTCCACCGTCAAATTTCAAATCCACTACCACGCCTCGAACAGGAGGTGATACAATGATGAGCGATATAGGACTATGAGTACTTTCATTCGAACATCTGTTCTCACACTCACGATCATCGCTGCGATCGGAGCTCCATCCATGGTCTTTGCCCAGGGTGGACCGTTTGTTCCCGTCGTCGACATTCGGTTAAATCCGAAGTTCGATCGCTATCTCCGCATGTTCGATACGTTCATGCAGGATTTTGATGATACTTTTGGCGACCCACTCCCCGACGGAACCACTGATTCTTTGCGTGATCTTATTTCCGGCAGCGACCCCCAGGGTCTTGCAGCTGAGCCGTGTGCAACCCGAGATCCGATCGACGAGGTGTACATGACAGAAGACGGTCCATGGAAATGGGCTGACGCGTCCACGACAGCTGCCGGAGGTTTTATCTATCGCGACACCGAGCTCGATGTGAAGGTCAACAAATCCGCATCGCTCCGCTGTCTTCTCCAGGAACTTGTCGAGTGGGAGAAGCTTGGGCTCAATCTGCAAATCCACGCACTACTCAAAGAGTACATTTCTGACGCACAGACCAAACAGCTTTCAAATCAGCTCCGCGATCAGATCACCGCAGCCAACCTCAACTGGGCAAAGCGCGGTATCGAGGTCAACAACGCAGGAGTCGTGAGCACGCAGCCGGTGTATGTCACGAACGTCAATCGCTATCTCACCGACAGAACAGGGCGCGAGGTAGAAGATGTGACCGATCGCGTTGCCTCATCACCGACCGACCCAGAAGGAAGCTACGGCATGTGTGAGCCGTTTCGTCTTCGTGCGGCACAGAATGTCGCTGAAAACAACAGAGATAGCGCTCAAGATCCGTTCGATTCAGCAAAATCCAAGCTGGAGTGTACTGCGACAAATCCTGGAAACGGAATTGTCGCAAATGAGAGCGATCTTCGAACGCTCTACCAGAACGCAAACGACCCTGCTGGCCCTGGCGTATTCGGAGTTATGCGAAACATGCGCCAGCAACCGCAGAACTGGTCGCTCACTGGCCAAAGCATGGCGGATGCGCAGGCAGAATCGCAGGTCCAAAGTGCAAAACGAGATTTCAACACACAATTTGATCAAGGCGTACTTGGAACAGAGGAGTGTTCCGGCGTGACGGGTGATCCGCGATGTGTCACCGCAAACAGAACCGTCAGCTCGCCATCAGGAGCTCGCAACGCTGACACGATCAGCCGCATGGGAGCACAGGGAACCGAGCAGGTCTCAGAAGGAAACATGCTCGACGCGCATGCAACAGGAGAAGCACCGGAAGATCAGGACAATCTGATCTCGTCAGGAGGTCTTCTCAACTACGATACGGAACCGCTTGCGTCACAGCAAACATACGTCAACAATCTCATCGAGGAGCTTCAGAATGTCATCGACTTCTCTTACTATGATACGTCGTGGCACGATGATGATAACGCCGTCTATAGCTGGTCAGGAGGAGACGACGACCAGGAGATTCCGTTCCACACGCGCGAGTGGGCGATCGCAGCGATGTTTATGATCTACGACCAGATGCGATTCAGCGCTTCAAATCCGACGACCGCCACAGCACAAGACACAAGCACGCCATCCGGAGATCCAGGAGATACCTATTACTTCGACCCATAAACAACCCGGCAACGGAAGGAGGAATCGAAAATGGAGAAAATGAAGGCGTCAAAGAAGTCACCAAAATGGGGGATATTCACAGCTGTTAGCACCGGAGTGTTTTTTGCACCCTCCCTAGCACATGCATCAAACTGGTTTACCGGCCTATTCTCTAAGGCCGTAGACCTTACCGTCGGAAATGTTCTCGAGGGAATCGCATGGATCTTCTATCAGGGTGCAAACCTTTTTGCTGAGGTT
>DATIBL010000112.1:0-7027 GCA_035457505.1 Minisyncoccota bacterium
GGTTCTTCGGAGTAAACGTTGTTTGGAGATTATCGAAGACGATGACTCGATGTCCGTCGGCCAAAAAACGCTCAACGAGATGCGAGCCGATGAACCCCGCGCCGCCGGGGATCAGAACCGTTTTCTGCCTCATTTCGCGACCTTTCGACATGGTGACACTATAGTACAACCCGAACGGCTTCGAAAGGAAACAGAAAACCGGCGACATGCGCCGGCCATCAAAGTGACGAGAGCTCTGAAAAGGCCGCATCAAGCATCGTAAATCGCTCTGGCCAGAACGATTCCCATTCGCGCCGGATGTTCGCGAGGAGCAGCGGATCGGAAGCGGCAAGTGCAGCCGCGATCGCTTCTGAGACCTCCATTCGGGAGAACTCGTTCGCATCCTCGCGGACCGCATATCGGGCAAGGATGAGATGCAGCTCGCACGCAGAGCGGCGTGGCATGCGATCGGCATATGCAGCGGTGAACACGAGGCCGTACAACATCCGATCCTCTCGGGAAAGCGCGCGGTGCGCTCGCAGGCGTACATCCTGAAGTGCGAGCAAGAGCGTCCCTGCGGCGATCGGCTTCTCCGCCCCCTCGGCTTTTGCATATCGTGCTCGTGCGCGAGCCACGCGGCGGCGGACAGACAACCACTGCATGAAGCGGGCAAACCATACCTGCATAAGGGCACCTCGAACGTAAATCTCATTCGACGCTACCGGGTGCGGACGCGAACGTCAATCGCCGCGCTTCCCCTCAAGATCATCTTTTCCCTCGATGATATCTTCGATGATGGCAAATTCGTCAGCGCGGGTCGCCTGATCGATCTTGGTCCGCGCAATGATGAACCCCGCAAGCGCGATCAGGATCACGCCAGCGAGCGCAAAGAACCACTGTGTTCCGATCGGGATCGATGATGGAGATTCCGATATATCTGGGAGCGCTTCGATCCCTTCTTCCCACAGTGCGGCTGCGCTGGCATTCTGCACCATCGGCGGCACCTCCTTCCCTTTTCCGTCCTTCGCGAGAGGCGAGAGCGTTTTTGCTCCCCTCGGTTCGGCATTGGTGCGCGCTGCCGCGGACGATGATGCGCTCACCTGCGATGTTCCGGCTGGACGCGAAACGGCAGCGGGGCGAGCGGTCGCAATAGGTGCGACCGGAGCGCTTGAGCGGTAGGCGGACGCAAGTGCTCCATTCGGGTAGCGGAGTTCGATCGTACTTCCCGCATCGAACCCGAGGCGCGTCGTCTCATTTGCATACATGACCGATTTTCCGGAACGGACGAATGACTGATCGGGGAAGATGAACGATGACGACCCCCCTACGATGCTCATGCTCCACCGTGAGAGATCGATCTCTGATGCGGACGCGTTCGCAAGTTCAATGAACCCTTCACTCCCGGGAACCGCGCGCGCAATACGGAGCTCTGGTGCGCTGACCGATGCGATCGCGCGATCACTGGCGCGATGAGTTCCCCAGAATACCTCAAGCGTCACAATATACTCTCCAGAAAATCGGTACACATGTTCCGCGCGCTCCCCGACCGCCGTGGTTCCATCGCCAAAATTCCATCGGTATGTCGCCTGAGGGATCGCCTCATCGTAAAGCCCAGTCGCGGACCCCACAAATACTGCGGGAAATCCGACGAAGGTATGAATGTCATCTCCAGCGTAGACGCCGATCCCGGAGCGCGGGAAGATCGAGCGCGGAGCGGACGACGATGGTGCAGCGCTCCCCTCGACGGGCGCACTTCCTTGAACGGTTGAGGTCGAGCCGGATCCGGACGATTGCCCTGCTGGTGCCGCGCGCGGAGTCGCAGGAGCAGTGACCCACCCTGCTATAGTGCGCTGTGGCGTTTCTTTTGTGGAATTATTTCCCCCGATCGCGCTCCAGTTCTCTCCGCCGGAAACAGTGTCGATGATCGCACCAGACGCATTCCGCAGATACAGCGTTTCCCCGGCGTTCGCAAGTCCGGCACCGAACGCCGCGATAAGATCCGCAGCGACATTGGGCACGGTCGTGTCATCAGTGCGTTCGATCAGATAGCGGCCCGAGCCCGAGATTGTCCCAGACAGCGCAATCGCAGGAGCCCCATCAGACGCCTCGAGGGTCCACCCGTCGAGAGTGATCGACTCCGTATCGGTATTCGCAAGTTCGATCCACTCGTTCGAAGACGAGTCGGCAGTACCCATCCATGCGATCTCCGCGATCTCGACCTTCGCGAAAGCCGCAAGTGGGGCAAGAAATAGGAGTGCGCCGAGTGTGAGCCATCTCATGGATGGCATATTACGGGTTTTCGGGCGGGGCGCAAATCGGAAAGAAAAACACCCCCGGCGGGAGTGTTCAGTGTTCGGTTTTCTTCTTGCGTACCACGAGCGGAAGCGCATTCTTTATGACCACGTCTTCGGTGATCCGGATCGCGTCGACGCCTTCATTCCGTGCATCGTCATAACAGAGAAGCTTCGCTTCCGTGAGCGCATTCGCAATGATCGAGGTCAATCCGCGCGCGCCGGATTTGCGCTTGATCGCTTCGCGTGCGATCGCCGAGAGTGCGGCGTCATCAAACACCAGCTCGATGCCGACAAGATCGCGCATTTCTTTTGCAGCCTGCCGAAGCGGCGAATTGACGGGCTCGCGGAGCACGCGCATGAGCGCGGCTTCGTCGAGATCGTGCAGCTTCACGAGGACTGGCAAGCGGCCGATGAACTCCGGGATCATCCCGAAACGCATCAAGTCTTCCGGCGTTGCCTTCAGAATGAGCTCGCTTGCGGACTCCTTCCGCTTGCTCTTCACTTCCGCAGTGAAGCCGATGCTTCCCGCGCCGAGGCGCTGCTCGATCACGCGATCGATGCCGCTGAATGCCCCAGCACAGATGAACAGGATCTCGGTCGTATCAAGCTCGATCGATTCTCCGCTCGCACGCTTGTGCTTTCCGGAGACCGGGACCGATGCGATCTTTCCTTCGAGCATCTTGAGGAGCGCCTGCTGGACGCCTTCGCCCGAAACGTCGCGCGTCGCAGAAGTTTCCCCGCTTCGGCGGCCGATCTTATCGATCTCGTCAATAAAGACGATGCCATGCTTGGCCTTCTCGACATCCCAGTCGACCTTCGCCAAGAGCTTCTGGAGGACAGTTTCCACATCGTCGCCGACATAACCGGCTTCGGTCAGGGTCGTCGCATCCGCGATCACCATCGGCATATCGAGCATCCGAGAGAGCGTCTGCGCAAGCAGCGTTTTTCCGACGCCGGTCGGACCGATCATCAGAATATTCTGCTTCTCGACGACGACACCGTCTTTGCTCGGCTTCAGCCGGCTACGGCGCGCATGCGCCCACATCGCGATCGCGAGCGCCGTCTTGGCGACCGATTGCGCAACGACATGCTTGTCGAGCTCGGCAATGATGCTCGAGACCGACGGATACGGATCCTGCGGCGCATTCTGCCGCGACATTTTTGCGATCTCCTCGCGAACAATATCGTTCGCGAGCTCGACACACTCGTCGCAGATGAATGGGCTGAATTTGACGCCATCGATCTCGTGGTCCGCGCCGGCGATCAGCCGGAGGACTTCGTCTTGTGGTTTTCGACAGAAAGAGCAACAAATCATCTTTCCCGTCGGCTTTGCCGTGGTTGCCATGGCATGCCTCCGTCCTGGGCACTGCTGCCCGATTTCTTCCCGAAGAATACGTTTCGATACCCCGCCCGTCAAACGCACGGGGAATTCCTTCGCGCAAGGCCTCGGACTCGCCGCGAAAAGCTACTCTTCGATGAGTTTCCGAAGTACGGATTCTGGCACCTCCTTTGGAGGCTCCTGTTTCGACGGCTCCGGCTGCACGGGTGTCGAGGGTTTCGTGCGATCCGAAGGCGCCGGACGCTCTTTGGCATCGCGACCAGAAAGCGGCGCGGCGCTTCCTGTCTGCGGCGGCTGTTTCATTGCGAGCGCAAGCGCGGCACGAAGATCGGAAAGCTTCTCCTGGCTCGGACCTTTGTCTTTCTTGGTCAGTGACTTGAGTGTCCCTCCCGGGCGCTCGCTTTGCACCGGATTCGACGGACGCGGAGCACTTCGCACCGGCGGACTCACGACCACAGGCTCTTCGTCGTGCCGCCGTTCTCCATGCCTGCGATCCGGACCGATATAGTCGTCGTCGATCACAACGGGAACATGCACGACGCCATCCTCACGCGAGAGGTCTTCTTCGGGAGGCGCTGGCGGCGGAACTTGCTCAGGGAGAATCTCGACGTCGGTGCCCGTCGATTCGATGCGCGAAAACGCTTCCGCGAAGGGGCGTGCCGGAGGTGGAATCTCCTCTCGAGGCGGACGTTCTGGTCTTTCCTCAGGCGCTCTTGCTACTGGTGCCGAGTATGCACGCTCCCGCTCCATCGGCGGAGCATCGCGCCGAGGTTCTCGTGGACGATCGCTATATTCTCCGCGGGGCGGGCGATTTTCATTCCCATACTGCGAGCGACCATCTTGGCCATAGGAAGGGCGCCCGCCATCTCCTCCAGGGGCGTAATTCGGACGCGGGCCAAAGGGCGGACGCGTACCGGGAGCATATTTTTTTGTCTCGGGAGGAGCGTTCGGATCGCGGGGCTGCTCGGGGACCGGCTCGTGCCACTTGCGAATCTCATCCTCAACGTCTTTTCTCGGGCGCGCGAACTGCGCACGAGAAGCGGCGATCACTTCGTTCACGTAGTTCTTTCCGATCAACTTGGGCCGGTCGAGCGTCGTCGCCGAAAAGGGCGGCGAACCGATGCCGTTGATCATCAGTTTCAAATAGATCTGCGCAAAGCCGAGATTCACCAAGTCTTCCGAAATAAACACCGGCGCGAACTCCTTTTCGAGGACTTCGGCATCATACGATCCCACGCGGAACGTGATCATCGTCCCCACGTTGCCAAAAACCGCGGCACGGACTTCGTCGGACATCTGCTCGATATACTGATGCGCGATCGTGAGCGAAAGTTTGTATTTGCGCGCCTCAGAAAGAATGTCGGCAAAGGATTCGTTGGCGAATGACTGAAATTCGTCGACATAAAGATAGAACGGCGGGAGCTTCGCGAGCACCTCCGCCGGCGCCTCTGCGCGCGACATCGCAGCGAGATAGATCTTGGTGATGAGCATGGAGCCGAGGAGATTTGCGTTCCCTTCTCCAATCCGCCCCTTGGAGAGATTGACGATGAAGATCTTTTTCTCATCCATGACCTTGCGAATATCGAAGGTGGAGAGCGGCTGTCCGACCATGTTGCGGATCAGTGGGTTTGCGGCGAACTGGCCGACCTTGTTCTGGATCGCTGCCGTTGCCTCGGTCGCAAATTTGTCGGAATACTTGGCGTACTCGTCCGTCCAGAATGCTTTGACGGAAGGATCAGTGACATTCGCAACGACGAGCGAGCGATAGTTCTTATCGGAGAAGATGCGGTTCACTCCAAGAAGAGTCGAGCCGGGATACTCGAGCAGCGCGAGCAGCGCGTTGTTCAAGAGATATTCCATGCGCGGACTCCATGCGTCGACCCACACTTTCTTGAATGCGCCGATCAGCCCCGATGCGACGAGCGGCCGTTTATCGCGCCCGATGTCTTCCATGACATTGAGCGAGATCGGGAATTCTTGATCGAATGGGGCGAAATAGATGACATCCTTGATGCGATGCTCGGGGACGTACGACAAAAGAAGATCTGCGGAGCCGCCGTGCGGGTCGATAAAACAGAGCCCTTCCCCATTCTGAATATCCTGAACGGCAAGGTTCTCAAGCAGCGTCGACTTCCCCATCCCGGTCTTTCCGATGATGTACATGTGCCGCATGCGATCCTTTGCCTTGATGCCGAATTTCGTCCGCTTTGAACGGTAGTCGGTCTCGGCAAAATAGGTGATGTGATCGTCAGAGTTTGGCATAGAATTGAGACGGAACCATTCTATTATAGTACGGCGAGGAGATTCGCGCATAGAAAAACCGCGGCAAATGCCGCGGCGGGGTTGAGAAAGAACGCAAGAGGTCGTCACATCTGGCGGTGGAGCCATGCCCGGAAATGGAGCATCCCGGCATCAAGTTCCGGATGCGGATGATCGATCACTGGCACGCCAGATTCGAAGAGCATGCGACGTCCTGCTTCGGTGCTGTCGCAGAGTTCGCCATCTTCGCGCGCAGTCAGATCATATGCCTTCTGTTGCACCTTGAGTACGTCCGCGAGTGTTTCTGGGCCGAGGTCCGAGACCCACTTCGGAATGTAGTACTCCATGACGTTCCGACAACGATTTCCCGGGAGCGGCCAGAGCGAGCTCACAACGGTCGCGAGCGGATAGCGTTCGATCATCAGATTCGGATAAATCGCTGCCCAGATCGCACCATGCCCTGGAGAGCCGGGCACGAGCTCGGTGATAAGATCGCGATACGCCCGATACTCGAGCGAGATGCGCGACGAAGGGCCGGACCGCCAGGGTGCGTACTGCACGCTCCACCGGTCGCCGAAAACCCAGCGCACGCCGCTCGAGGTATCGACGATCTGTGCGAACGAAGTCAAGTGAAACGGCGAAACGTGCGTGATCTCCTGGTAGTTGTCCATGAAGCGAACCCACCCGAAGCGATCATATGTATCGACCTTCACCAGTCCGAGCGTAGCGCCGGGAAGATCGGCAACGACATCGTCCGGGATTTCAGCGAGCGCGTTCGTCAGCTGCGAGTCCGAAAGAAAAGCAAGACCCTGCCACTCAGTGAGCGCGCGGGTCGGAAGACACGGCCGCGACGGTTTCGCGGCGATCTCTTCGGTGCTGTAATTCGGATGATGTGTGAGCGAGCCATCGAGCGCGTACGCCCAGCGGTGCATCGGGCAGCTCAAGCGGCTTCCGTTCCCCCGCCGATCTTCCTTGCGATTGGCCGGATCGACGATCAGGCCCTTCATGTGCGCGCAGATATTCGAGATGAGCCGCAATTCGCTGCCGGCGTTCGCGAGCATCCACGTATCCCCGGCAAGTTCGAGAACATAGTGGTCGTTCGGTGCGGGGACCATCGAGCGAGATCCCACGTACGGAGATCCGTTCGTAAAACAGC
>DATIBL010000113.1:0-12636 GCA_035457505.1 Minisyncoccota bacterium
CTTCGCGATGCTGCCATCGACGAGGACGATCGTTGCGGCGATGCCTTTCTTCGGGTCCATGTTGGCCTCGATGATGACGCCTTCGGCTGTGCGGGTCGGATCCATCGTGAGCTCTGCCATTTCGGCAACGAGAAGCAGCGTGGAGAGGAGTTCTGGAACGCCCTGGCCGGTCTTGGCCGAGATCGGAGCCCACGGCACATCGCCGCCGTATCCTTCGACGAAGATCTCGGCCTCTGCAAGCGACTGCTTGGTGCGCTCGATGTTCGCGTTCGGTTTGTCGATCTTGTTGATCGCCACGATGTGGGGGATGCCTGCGGCGCGGATCGCCTGATATGCCTCGATCGTCTGGGGCTTTACGCCATCTTCGGCCGACACGACGAGGACCGCGATATCGGCAACATGTGCTCCGCGCGAGCGCATGCCGCGGAAAGCTTCGTGACCCGGCGTATCAAGGAAGGTGATGCGCTTCTCCTCGCCCTGGTCGTTCTTGTGCGGGACTTCGTAGGCCGAAAGATGCTGCGTAATGCCGCCCGCTTCGCCTGCGACGATGTTCGTGCTCCGGATATAGTCGAGCAGCGTCGACTTTCCGTGGTCGATGTGCCCCATGATGACGACGATCGGGGAGCGCTCCTTTGATTGTGCGCTTGAAGTAGTAGGCATAGCGATATCTGCAATGATGCGTCATGCTACCACGCGAGTGCTTCGCTGTCCAGGATCGGTTGCCGTGAAAGCGCGATACAAAGCGATTTTCAGCGATCGTCGCCTTCGAGCACTGCGCGCTCTTCGCCGGTGAGTTCGAATTCGGAACGCTTGGCTTTGACGGGCTTGGCGAAGACGCTCACCTTGTCGCGCGAGTAGAGCGAGGAGAGTACGACGCCGTCGCCCTCTTCGTCGAGGAATGCTGCAGCAAAACTCTGGTTGCCGCCCGTGCCCGTCCCGGCAAAGGGATTGAACCGCAGCGTGCGAACGCCGTGGAGCTTCTTTTTGATGCGGCCATCGAGCCGCCCAAGCTCCGTCGTGGTGTCTTTTTGGAAGGTGTGAAGCGCGTCGATTGCGCGGTGTGCTCCCATGATCGCATCTTCGAGCGATGCACCAGACTTTCCGCCGAGGAGTTTTGCAATGCGCCGCTCAAGCAGGGCGATCCAGATCGCGAGTCCGATAATGACTGCGACCAAGAGCGCAAAGAGGATCTGTTGTTCCGAAAGCATACGGTCATTGTACCCCCAACGGGCCCGCGCGCTAGTGGCGTGTTGTGGGGATTTCCTGTGGGCATCTTGCGCGATTGAGAGCAGAAAGGGTCTGCACAAAAGATTGCGGAAAACTCCATTTTCGCCAATCATGGATCCATGACCGCCCCGACGCGCATCTATCTCGACCATGCCGCTGCTACGCCGCTTTCGCCTGCGGCGGCTTCGGCGATTCGCGCGGCCGAAGACGTGCACTTCGGAAATCCCGGCGCGCTGCATGCCGAGGGGCTCCAGGCTAGAGCTGCGCTCGAGACGTCGCGCGACCAGATCGCCGGCGCGCTCGGAGTTCATGGCGATGAGATCGTGCTCACGAGCGGCGGAACGGAGTCGGTCAATCTGGCGCTCCGCGGCGCACTCACGGCATGGAGGGAAGCGCTTGGCTCGGATGCGCGCCCACATATCATCGTCTCCGAGATCGAGCATCCGGCCGTGCTTGAGACCGCGCGATCGCTCGAGCGGGAAGGTGCACGGCTCTCGGTGCTTGCGATCGGCGCGGACGGCGTCGTCGCTCCTGATGCACTCGCAGCAGCGCTTTCTCCCGAGACAGTGCTGGTGTCGCTTATGTATGCCAACAACGAAGCCGGGATGATTCAGCCGATTCGCGAATATGCCCGTGTGATCCGCAAATGGAAGAAGGATCACTATCATCTCGATCGCTCTCGTCCGGAGTCGCTTTCGGAGCGCTATCCGCTGCTCCATACCGATGCGTGCCAGGCGGCAGGGTATCTCGAGCTCGATCTCCGTGCGCTTGGCGTCGATCTCCTGACCTTGAACGCGGCCAAGATTGGCGGCCCGAAGGGGATCGGCGCGCTCTTTATCCGCCGTGGCGTCCCCGTTGCCGCAGTTTCGACCGGCGGCGGCCAGGAGGGCGGACGGCGCAGTGGAACTGAAGCGGTGCCGCTCGTGGCGGGCTTCGCCGCGGCGCTCCTCGAAGCGCGCGGTATTGCTGAGGAAGAGTCTCTGCGTCTGGCAGGCCTTCGTGATCGTATGGAGCAGGAGATTCTTGCGCGGATTCCAGGCGCGTCGGTGAACGGCGCTGAGGCTCCGCGCGTACCGCACATCCTGAACGTGACGATTCCGGATGCCGATCATGAGATGCTCGTGATCGCGCTCGATCGTTCCGGCGTTGCATGCTCAACCAAGAGCGCATGCAGCGAGCGCGAGGGCGATGTGTCGCATGTCATCACTGCACTCCGCCGCGCGCACGAGTCCGCCGTGGTACCTGAGGGGCTTCGCTTCTCGCTTGGCCGTACAACTCGCGAAGAAGATGTGCTTTCCGCCGCAGCGATGCTCGAGGACTGCGTGAAGCGGTTTGTCGAACCCGTGAAGGGGTTGGTATCATAGAGTCTTCGAGTCCCGCTCCCGGGAATCGCTTGTATGTCTCCATTCCTTCTTCTGATGTGGGTCGTCGGCGTGACCAGCTTCACGCTTTTGGGCAGCCTCTACGCACGCCGATATGAGCGTCCGGGGATGCTCATCGGCCTCTATGTCGCCTTCGTGCTGACGGCGCAGATGCTTGCGACGAAGATCGCGTATTTTGATTTTGGTGCGCTGTCGTTCAGCGGACCGGCGGGCATTCTCGTTTTCTCTGTCACATTCCTTCTCCTCGATATCGTGAATGAGAAGTTTGGCCGCGCGGTGACGCAGCGCATGATCTTCACGGCGTTCGCAGCGCAGGTCGCGTCCACGTTCTTCCTCTGGCTCGGCACGCAGTTCGATCCCGACAGCACCTGGGCGTCGACGCGCAATGCGCACGAGTGGAACCAGGTCTTCGGCGCCGTTCCGCGCATCACGCTCGCGAGCTGGATCGCGTTTCTGGTGAGCGAGAATATCGATGCATATATCTTCGACCGGTTCCGCCGCGCGACAGGGGAGCGGCATTTGTGGCTCCGAAACGTCGTCTCCACGATCCCTGCGCTTCTGATCGACAGTCTGCTCTTTATTCCGATCGCATTCGCCGGAACGGGCCTTCCGCTCCTCGCGATGATCAAAGGCCAGGTCGCAATGAAATGGATCGTCGGCATCGTGAACATCCCGTTCATGTACCTCAATCACGCCATCCTTTTTTCGGGGCGCGGAACGCCGGATCGGCACATTCTTCCGTGGAAGACGGTGCCAAAGTTCGAGCAAGGCGACCGGGAAGATTAGCGTGCGCTATGCGGGGCCCTCGTGTGCTATACTTTGGGCGAAGTTAATTAGTAAACCATCGGGCTTTTCGCAGTACAGAAGTTTGCTGTTTGTGAGAGGCCGAAACATTGACGCACTATGTACGAAGCAAAAACATTCGCACATCTGCTCGGAACTCCCGGGTTCAGCGATGCGCTGCTCAAGAATCACTTCACGCTCTACGAAGGGTATGTGAAGAATACCAATGCCCTGATCGAGACGCTCCGCTCTGCAAAGCATGCGCCCGGATCGCCGGAGTACAACGAGCTCACCCGGCGTTTCGGCTGGGAATGGAACGGCATGCGCCTCCACGAGCTTTATTTTGGCAACATGACGAGCGGCGGAAAGGCGCTGTCGGACGGGACTCTGAAGGATGCGATCGAGAAGACCTGGGGGTCGTATGATGCGTGGCAGAAAGATCTCGTGGGATGCGGAACGATGCGCGGGATTGGCTGGGTCGTGCTTTCCTACGATCCGGAAAAGAACGCGCTTTTCAACACATGGATCAACGAGCATGATGCCGGGCATCTGGCAGGCTCTGTCCCGCTTCTCGTGATGGACGTATTCGAGCACGCATTCATGATCGACTACGGTCTGAAGCGCGCGGATTACATTGCCGCATTTCTTGCCGCGATCGATTGGAGCGTGGTCGAAGTGCGCTACACTCGGGCCGCTTCCTAGCTCGTGAGGCCTTGGCGGGCACTCTTTCTAGTTCTAGGGGACACCCGCCTCGCTCGGGCAGGCTTTTGTGATACACTGAGTACACCGAATCTATGGAAGACCTGAACAATCACCAGATGGTGCTCCTGTGCGTCCTTGTGTCGTTCGTGACTGCGATCGCGACCGGCATCATTACCGTTGCGCTGCTTCAGGAATCTCCGCAGACCGTCACTCAGACGGTCAATCGCGTCGTCGAGCGCACAATCGAGCGCGTCGTCCCCGAAGAGATCAAGCCCGAAAAGCCAGCAGTCACGACCGTCACCAAGGAGGTCACCGTGTACGCCAAAGAGGACGATCTGATCATCGGCGCTGTCGAGAAAAATCAGCCGCGCATCGCCCGCATCTTTGCCGGTGCTTCGACCTCAAGCGATCCGATCGGCATCGGGTTTGTGGTGGCGCAAGACGGAACGATCGTGACCTCAGCGTCTGTCACGTCGGGCCACACGGCGTTTTCGGTGATGATCGGCTCCAAGACCTATGCGGCCAAGCAGATGAGTACGAAAGACGTTTCTGCGCCTGCGTCGCTCTTGCGCGTGGTCGATCTTGCCAAAGGTGAGAAGATCGACGCCGTCGCAATCCCGACCAAGCTTGAGCTCAAGCTTGCCCAGAGCGCCATCGTCCTCGGAGGCGAAGATGGGTCCAGTGTGTTCAAGACGACGCTTGCGAAGTTTGCATATGCCAAGACTGAATCCACGACGACGCCCCCGCTCCTTATCGCGGTCGAAACGAACCCGCGCATTCCGGAGCGCAATTCCGGCGCACTCGTCTCCAATCTCGATGGCCAGGCGATTGGCGTTTCTGTCTGGGATGAATCGTTGTCTCGCTATGTGATCTATCCGATGGCGCGCATCCTCGATCTTCTTTCCGCCGCCGCCGAGGCCGATGCTGCCGCAAAACCGCAGGGACAGGGAGGGGAGAGTCCGTCAGAGAAGCCCGCTGGGACCAGTTGAATCCGATATGTCATGTCTTCTCCGAACACTTCTCCCCGCGGGCACGCCAAGCGGGGACACCTTTACAATCTCACGATTCATGCTATGATTTGAGTGACAAAGGGCTGCAGAACGGTGTTTCTATGAGCAGGCCGAAACCAACATCACATCTATGCCACCATTCCAAAATTTCACCGAAAAAGCGCGCGATGCCATCCGCAAGGCGCACGAGCTCGCCATCGAACGCGGACAGACGCACGTCACCCCCATGCATCTCCTTGCCGCTCTCGTCCTCCAAGATGAGAGCATCGTGCTTTCGCTGATCGAGAAACTCGACGTCGATCCCGGGCTCCTTACGGAAGCGCTGATGGAATCGATCGAGCAGAATCGCGATTCGAATGTTGCCATGGCGCCGTCCTATCAGCTCTATCTCACACAGGAGCTCGCGCAGTCGCTCGAGGCATCCATGCGAGTCGCCAAAGAACTCGGCGACGAGATCATCTCGACCGAGCATTTGTTCATCGCTCTCGTCGATGTGCCGAGTGCGGCCAAGGAAATGCTCAAGCGCTTCCAGATCACCCGCGATCCTGTCATGCGCGTGCTCGCTGAGCTTCGCGAAGGTGGCGCTGATGGCGCAGCCGACGCAGCAGGAGGGTCCAAGCTTCGCGCGATCACCAAATACACGCGTTCGCTCACCAAGCTTGCCCGCGAGGACAAGCTCGATCCGGTCATCGGCCGCGACGAGGAGATCGGCCGCATCATTCAGATCCTCTCTCGCCGTACCAAGAACAATCCGATCCTGATCGGCGAGGCAGGAACAGGAAAAACTGCCGTTGTCGAAGGACTTGCACAGCGCATCGCAAAAGGCGACGTGCCCGAGTTTCTGCGCGAGAAGGAGCTCGTGTCGCTCGATCTCGGTCTCCTGATCGCCGGGACAAAATACCGCGGCGAATTCGAAGAGCGCTTGAAGACCATTATGAAAGAAGTCGAGCGCGCGGAAGGGAAGATCATTCTCTTCATCGACGAGATCCACACCATCGTCGGCGCAGGGGCAGCCGAAGGGGCGATGGATGCGTCCAACATGCTCAAACCCGCTCTTGCGCGCGGTGAACTCCGTGCGATCGGCGCGACAACCCTCAAGGAATATCAAAAGTACATCGAGAAGGACCCTGCGCTGACGCGCCGTTTCCAGCCCGTCTACATTCAGGAGCCGTCGATCGAGGACGCTGTGGCGATCCTGCGCGGACTCAAAGAGAAATACGAGATCTTTCATGGCGTAAAGATCACCGACGATTCGATCCTTGCTGCGGTCAATCTCTCTTCTCGCTATATTGCGGACCGTTTCCTGCCTGATAAGGCGGTCGATCTCATCGACGAAGCCGCATCGTCGCTTCGCATCGAGCTTGAGAACAAGCCTGCGATGCTTGAGCAATCGCACCGCAGGATCATGCGCCTCGAGATCGAAAAGGAGGCACTGAAGCAGGAAGAAGCCGGCGAGAATGCCGAGACCGCCGCAAAGGCTCGTGCGCGCATTGCGCTCATCGACAAAGAGATCGCCGATCAGCGCGAGGAGACCCGAGAGTTCGAGCTCAAATGGAAGAACGAAAAGACGCTCGTGACCGATATCCGTTCGATCAAGAAAAATCTCGAATCGCTGCGCATCGAGGCCGAGAACGCCGAACTTCGGAGCGACCTCGCGAAGGCCGCAGAGGTCCGTTATGGCCGCATTCCTGCGCTCGAGAAGCAGCTCGAAGAGAAGAACGCGCGCCTGAAGAAGCTCCAGAGTTCTCGCCGCATCCTGCATGAGGAGGTGACGGAGCAAGATATCGCCAAGGTTGTCTCGAAGTGGACCAACATTCCGACGGCACGCATGCTCGAGGAAGAGGCCGAGAAGCTCGCTCGGATCGAGGAAGAGCTCAATAAGCGCGTGGTCGGTCAGGACGATGCGATCCAAAAGGTGTCAGATGCGATCAAGCGTTCGCGCGTGGGTATCGCCGACCCCAATCGTCCGATCGGATCGTTTATCTTCCTTGGTCCAACCGGCGTCGGAAAGACCGAGCTCACCAAGGCGCTCGCGGAATTCCTCTTTGACGACGAAAAGGCGCTCATCCGCGTCGATATGTCGGAGTATATGGAAAAGTTTGCAGTCTCGAAGCTGATCGGCGCGCCGCCGGGATACGTCGGCTACGAAGAGTCCGGCAACCTCACCGAACAGGTCCGCCATCGTCCATACTCGGTGCTGCTTTTCGACGAGATCGAAAAGGCGCACCCTGAGGTGTTCAACATTCTTCTGTCCGTGCTCGACGACGGCCGCCTGACCGATTCCAAGGGGCGCACCGTGAATTTCAAGAACACCGTTATCATTCTCACCTCGAACATCGGCGGAGAATTCATCGATCGCATGCAGACCGTCGGATTCGGCTCTGGTGAGGCGACCGAGGATTACGGCAATGCCAAGGCCAAGGTCATGCAGCGCTTGAAAGAATACTTCCGTCCCGAATTCCTCAATCGTCTCGATGATATCGTCATGTTCGACATCCTGAAGCCCGAGGCGATCCGCAACATCGTCCGCATTCAGGTGGAGAAGGTCCGCGAGCGTTTGACGGCAAAGGATATCACGCTCGTCATCTCGGATGAGGCGCTCGATTTCCTGGCCAAAGAAGGATACAACCCGCAGTACGGCGCCCGCCCGCTCCGCCGCATCATCCAGGAGAAGATCCTCACCAAGGTCGCTGCGACGATCATCAGCGAGCGCATGATGCAAGGCGGCGTCGTGACGGTCGCCATGAAGGGTGGCGAGATCGCGATCAAGGTGGAGAAGCGCAAGAGTCCCGCCCGCGCTAAGCCGCGCACTCGCGCCAAGGCAGCCGCAGCAGCGTAGTATTCATCTCGTTGGTCGAGGAAAAGAAAAAAGCGACATCTTGCGATGTCGCTTTTGGTTTTCGATCAGCGGAAATAGAGTCCGCCGTTCGCATCGATGCACGCCCCGGTAATGAAGGCGGCGTCATCGCTTGCAAGGAAGGCCACGACAGCAGCGATCTCGTCGGGTCGCGCGAGTCGGCCGACAGGAACCTTGGCGACGATGCCAGCAAGGATGCTCGGCTCGATCTTGGCGACCATATCAGTGCCCACGTATCCCGGAGCGACGGCGTTCACAGTGACTCCTTTTTTTGCGAGTTCGGCGGCAACCGACTTGGTGAAGCCGATGATGCCCGCCTTCGCTGCGGCATAGTTTGCCTGGCCGAACTCGCCCTTCTGTCCGTTGACAGAGGAGATCGAAATGATCCGGCCGAATCCGCGCGACGCCATACCTTCGACGAACTGCTTGGTCACGTGAAAGACGCTGTCGAGATTCGTGTGCATAACAGCGTCCCACTCTGTTTTCGTCATCTTTCGGAATGATGCGTCTGCCGTGATTCCGGCGTTATTGACCAGGATATCGACGGGGCCGACTCCGGCCTGGACGTCGGCCGCGAGCGTTATGCACGAGTCGAAGTCTGAGACATCAACCGGATATGCTTTGACGGTGTATCCCGCGTCCGCCATGGCCTTCTTCCAGGCTGCGAGTCCTGCGATCACCCGGGCGTCTCCTGGGTAGTACGTGACGACGACCGTATAGCCGTCCTTTGCGAGTCGTGCGGCGATTGCGGCTCCGAGCCCCGTTGTTCCGCCAGTGACGAGTGCGATGCGTGTCATGATGTGCTCCTTGCACGTGGTGAGAAAGATCGTTCATCGAGAATCTATGCTGAATGGGGGTGGAATGCAAGCAATGTCTTCAGTCAGTATCTGCCGGTTCAAAGATGTGTGTATCTGCTCGCTTGCGATCGAAAAGTGTAGGATCGCAACATCTTGCAAATTTACTGCCAGGCGGGATAATCTCACAAGATTGCTTTGGAGATTTCCGAGCATGTTTCAAAAAAAATTCGACCCTGAGTTCCTGGTTCGCATCATGTTGATTACGTCCGGGTTGTACATCTCGCTTCCTATGCAGGCAGCGATGGGGTGGAGTGTATACCTACCCGCTGCTCTGATTACGCTATGTCTGTGTGTCGGGCGTGTTATATGGCGGATGCAATCCCAAGGCGAAGTAAGACATCTTGTAAGTGAGCGCATTCTGGGCTCGGTAACATGGAAAGATGTGATGATCTACGCATGTGCGACCGTAACGCCGCTCGTGAATATTGCTGTAGTTTTCTGCGCTTTGGTGGCGTTCGGCACATGGGTTGCCTGTTACTTTTGGAAATTTGTTGAGCGTCTTCTTCATCGTCTCGACAAGCCGATCAAGAGAGGATAGTAAAATACCCAATCCGTCATCTTGTGGCGGATTTTTCCTAAGATGATTGCCCCATGATGCATATTCATTGCCAGGATGGCACATCGAAGCAGGAATATCGCCATCATGTCGCCGAAGACGTGAGCGAGATTATTCATCCGGATGATCCCCGGCATGACGTTCTTGCGCGAGAATTTCTCTCACAGCGCGCTGATCGATAGGTGATCGCGATCCTCCTCTTGTGTAGAGGGGGATTTTTTATCTATATGGCGCAGAATACTTGAATTAGTCCGAACCGCTTTTGCCGCCTGCGCGGCGAGGAAGTCCCCCCGCTTGCCAGTCCGAAGCCAAGAGGCGAAGGAGGGCGAAAATCTGGAAAGGTGGCGAAGCTGCATGAATGACAATTTCAAGTTTTTCTTTGGCGGAGTTCGGATGTACTGAAATTCTAACGAATTTCAGTCTTGGCGGGAAATTCTTTGTTCTTTGTAAATAAAAGAGAGAAAGGCCCCGCGTGGTGATGTTGCTACCACGGGGGCCTTGAGTTGTGGTCGAGTTTCATCTCGCCATCAACCTGATTTGCGTCGGCTGGTGTGAGTTACTCAACCTTCCGAATCCGTAATCGACTTCGATTCTGTCGCCGACTCTGACATCGTCGAAGAATTTCTTCTCGACCGTGGGAGAAAGCTCTTCTCCGTCGATCTTGAAGTGAAGCCGATAGGATTCCGGGCGGTGCTGTGGGACGATGACCTTGCCCACCAGAATGGTCGTAGTATGAGCAGGAACGACCTGCTTCGCCTCGACCACGGTAGTCGCCGTTTTCGTGGGGGTGATACCCACGGAATCGACGAGGACAAATCCCAACAGTACAACCAGTCCGACTGCTGCGAGCATGAGCAGCGCCATGAGCGCCGCTAGACACCTGTCCCCAAACAACGAGTAAGGGGAGAAGATGTCTCTCAAGATGTCTCTGATCATGACGTGACTCCGTTTTGAGTTTTGAATCGCGTGTCCTACGCGACGAGGTTTAACTCGCTATGAGCAGCGCATTGAATATCTGTTAGCGCAACAAGTGGTATTTCAGCCACTCAATGCGCTGCTCATTTCAAAATCTCAAGGAGATTCGCTCGCAAATTTGCAAAGAGCTTGAGTAAAAATTGACCTGAATTCACTCAATTTCTACACCAACAGTATAGCAAATTTAATCTAGTTTGTCAAGGTTTATGCGAATATAACAAAAACAGCCGAAAGACGATTAAGAAGAAATAGCTAGCCACCATCCATGCGGATGGTTTTTGCTTCACTTTAATACGAGAGTGAGGCAAGAATTTTGGTCGTTTCGTTCCAAGCTTACTTTTCCTGTCTACTCAGGATGAGAATTCATTTGGTGTGCGTAGGGCAGGAGCTTTTCGGCCTACAGCCGCAGTACAGGTTTCCGATTTGCTCACAGCAGAAGAGACTGCTGCTCACAAATAACGGAGAACCTTTTCGAATCCTGCTTCTCTTTGTGCTGGATTCGGTCAAGCGCTCGCAATGACGCCGCCGCGCCATTGCTCCGCCTGACCACGCTCGGTCGACCCATTCTGCTGAATGGGTACCCGACCTCGCCTTCGAATCCTGCCCTACGCGACAAAATAAAAGTCGCCGAACGCTTCCGCGTCCGGCTCCCTTATTTTGTGCGTAGGGCAGGATTCGAACCTGCGTAGCCCAGTGGGCGACAGATTTACAGTCTGTTGCGATTGACCGCTCCGCCACCTACGCGCACGATACGCCATACTATAGCAAAAAAATGCCGAATGCAAAGCACTGGCGGACCTGGTATGATCGGGCGATGGAGCTTGGAAAAAAGTACCGCACGTGGATCGAGATCGATCGCGCGGCGATCAAGAAGAACTTTACGACGCTCAGGCGGCGGATCCCGAAGAAGACGAAGTTCATGGCGGTCGTGAAGTCGAATGCGTATGGGCATGGTTTCGTCGAATATGCGCGCGAAATGGAGCGCCTTGGAGCAGACTGGCTTGGTGTCGATTCGATCACTGAGGCGCTCGCGCTGCGCCGAGAGGGGCTCAAGGTGCCGATCCTCGTTCTTGGGTACACCATTCCCTCGTATTATCGCGATGCGGCGAAGTATCATATTTCGCTCACGATCTCGAGTGCCGATTCGCTGGCGCACCTCAGGCGACTCAAGCTCTCCGGAGAGAAGCTCCGCATCCATCTCAAAATCGATACGGGCATGCATCGACAGGGATTTCAGATCACCGAGCGAGATATGGTCGTCGATGCGCTCGCGAAGCTCCCTGCCGCGGTACAGATCGAAGGGTTGTATACGCATTTTGCGGAAGCCAAGAACCCGCTGATCGGGCACACGACTCGCAAGCAGATCGCGTTCTTCGAAGATTGGCGGGTACTGCTTTCTGAGCGCGGATATCGGCTCCTCTCGCACGCGGGAGCAACGGGCGGGGCAATGCTCTACCCGGAGGCACATTACGATATGGTCCGCATTGGGATCGGCATCTATGGACTTTGGCCCTCGGAAGAAGCGCGACGCACGCTCGAGCGCGTATTCAAGCTGACTCCCGTTCTGACCTGGAAGGCGATCATCGGCGAGGTGAAGCGCGTTCCGTTCGGTGAGAAAGTCGGCTATGACTACACCGAAACGCTGCAGCGCGATACGACGCTGGCCGTGATCCCGGTCGGATACTGGCACGGGGTGCCTCGTGTGCTTTCGTCCAAGGGGAGAGTGCTCGTCCGGGGAAAGAGCGCCCGGATCGTCGGCCGCGTGTCGATGGATATGATCGTCGTTGATGTGACCGATATTCCAAAGGTCGCGGCGGGGGAGGAGGTTGTGCTGATCGGCGCATCAGGGAAACTCCGGATCACTCCGAAGGAGATCGCCGATCTTGCTATGACCTCGCATTACGAGATCGTGACCGGACTAAACCCCCTTATTTACAAGCATTTTCGCTAGGCACGTTCGAAAATCCTTCAGGATATGCCCCAATCCAGGGCTATTCCCAAGGGGTACTTGCCTTCTCGCGGGGATATGGTAGCCTAGCCTTCATCGCATTGATGCGGTAAATCTCGCAATATATGTCCCAGGAACGACTCATCAAACTGGCCTGTAAGGAATGCAAGCGCATCAATTACTGGTCTTCGAAGAACAAAAAGCTTGTCGAGCGCAAGATCGAGCTCAAGAAGCACTGCCGTTGGTGCCGCAAGCACGTGGTTCACAAGGAGCAGAAGAAGTAGTCTTCAAAAGCACCGTCCGAAAGGGCGGTGTTTTCATTATGCTATGCGTTTGCCA
>DATIBL010000114.1:0-5409 GCA_035457505.1 Minisyncoccota bacterium
TTCATGACCAGACCAACCATCGGCTGCCCAGGAACGAAGTCGTCGCCTGGAGCAAAGGTTATGCCGGTAGCTGGTGCGGTCGTGGAACTCTGAAGGTCGAAAGTTGTCTCGGTGTTTGTGGAACATGCGGCATTCAGCGTAAAAGTGCCTTCGTGAACTCCGCCGGAGGTGAGCGCGTATCCGAGGTCCGTGCGCGCCTTTCCGACCCAGCGATACGTATCGTTCGGCAGAAGCCGATCCCCCGCCTCGTACGCAGTGAACCCGTTCCCCAGGTTTCGCGTGATCGTCACGTACGCACCAGTCTCGAAAAAGAATCCGACATGCGTCATTGGCGCGCCGTTCACGCATTCCGTCGACTGGCTCGGCTGTACCGTAAAGAGACTCACGTACTTTGTCGCGGAAGCTGGATCGGTCGCGAGGATGGTCGGCGCGGTCGCCATGACGATGGCGCTCTGCGACGACACGTTTCTTGCCGCATCGACTGCCGCGACCGAATACGAGTACACGGAACCCGGAGTGACGCCGACATCGTGAAAATTCGTCAGCGATGTTTCGGTGATCGACGCACCATTGCGGTAGACGATATACATCGTCACGCCGACATTATCCGTCGCCGCATTCCACGCAATCTTGATCCCTCCGCCGGTCGCCCCCGCGGCCATCACGCCGGTCGGCGTCGACGGCGGCATCGTGTCCCCTGTCGCAGTGGTTGTGGTGTTTGTTGTCGATGTGGTTGTGTTCGCAGTACACGCGACCGAAGGGATCGACACAGCGCCGCCAGACACGCTTCCAGATGCAAGCATATATCCACTTCGCGCATATCCCGCCCATGTGTGCGATCCCGGGGCGACCGTCTGCTGAAAATTCATATGCAGATCATCAACAAAAATCGCATTGTCGAGACTAATATATCCTCCCGACACCGGGGTGATCGAAAACGCATAGCGATGGTGCATAATCCCGCCAACGCAGACTTCATCGATCTTTGATGCGGAAAAATACACCGGCATGGCGGTCATGGTGCCGGTCGACGATCCCATATCATAGGTCGTCTGTGCGCGAGCGACATAGCCGACAAGGACCGCAATCACGAGGACTGCGAGCGCGCCGGCAATATGACTGAGCGTGTGTTTGAGATATTCCATGAATAATTACCCCCTGCGGGCATGCGCGCGGCGAGCCGCGTCTTTGATATGACTCACACCCATCCCATAATGCTCCACGAGTTCGTTCGGTGTCCCAGACTGCCCGAACTGATCATCAACGCCGATGAATTCGATCGGGGTCGGACGAACAGTCGCGAGATATTCTGCGACGGCCCCGCCGAGCCCGCCCTTGCGCTGATGCTCTTCGACAGTGACAATCGCTCCGCATTCGTTCGCAAGCGCGAGCAGCGTGTCGCGATCCAGGGGCTTCACGGTCGCCATATTGATAACCTTTGCGCCAATACCCTCCGACTCGAGCTCCTTGACCGCCTTGAGCGCGTTGTGGACCAATGATCCGGTTGCGACAATGCCGACCGTCGCAGCAAGACCTTCTTTCGGCGCGAAATAGCACTCGGCCTTTCCAATTGCAAACGGCGTCTCGGGCGCAGTGACAATGGGAGTCGCTTCTCGCGCGAGGCGGATATACACCGGACCATCATATGCTGCCGCAGCGAGCGTCGCCTTCTTTGCTTCAAGGGCATCGCAGGGAGCAATGACGACCATGCGCGGGACCATGCGCATGATCCCCATGTCCTCGATCGCCTGATGCGTTCCGCCATCAGGACCGACCGAGATCCCCGCGTGCGAGCCAATCACCTTTGCGTTCACGTGGTTGTAACAGATCGTCGTACGGATCTGCTCCCAGTTGCGCCCCGGCGAGAACATCGCGTAGGAGGTGAAGAACGGGATCTTCCCCATCGCCGCAAGTCCGGAGGCAACGGAGGCCATCGACTGCTCGCCGATTCCCACCTGCACGAATCGCTCAGGGAATTTTCTGGCAAAATGATGAACCGTCGTTGATTCAGTGAGATCCGCACAGAGCGCCACAATGCGATGATCGCGCTCGCCCGCCTCGAGCAAACCTTCGCCGAATCCTTTGCGGATGGGCTGCTGCTCGACATCGGCGTCGAAGAACTTTGGATTGATCGGTACAGGGGTCATGGAAATAGAGAGATGAGTAACGTAAAGAATGATCACTCGTGCTCACTCTTGATAAGCCCGCGAAGAGTGCGCAGCTCGTTCAGCGCCGCCGTTCCTTGGTCGGCTTTTTTGACGACGTCCTCAGGTCCTTTTCCCGGCGGATTTCCGTGCCACTCGAATCGGCGCTCGGTAAAATCGACGCCCTTCCCAGGAATGGTGTGCGCAATAATGAGCGATGGTTTCGCAAAATACGCTTTTGCTTCGTTGATGGCGCGGACGATCGCCTCGAAATCGTGCCCGTCGATCTCCTGCACGTGCCAGCCGAATGACTCCCATTTGTCCTTCAACGGTTCGAGCGGCATGATGTCTTCGGTGAATCCGTCGATCTGGATATTGTTGCGATCAACGATACCGATCAGATTGTGGAGCTTTTCCTTTCCGGCAAGCATCGCTGCTTCCCAGATCTGCCCGCAATCAAGCTCGCCGTCGCCGAGCAGCACATAATGAAATCGATCCGAATGCCGTCCGCGATCCATGCGATCCGCGAGCGCCATGCCGACGCCCTGAGAGAGACCTGAGCCGAGCGGACCAGACGAGGTCTCAAGGCCCGGAAGCCATTCCCGGTGCGGGTGGCCCTGCAAGCGGGAGCCAAACTTTCGGAGCGTCTTGCATTCCTCGACAGAAAAATATCCTGCGTGAGCCATCGAAGCGTACAGCACCGGACAGATGTGTCCGTTCGAAAGGATCAAGCGATCGCGATCCTCCCAGTCGGGATTTTTTGGATCGTGGCGAAGTGAATGGAAATAGAGCGCAGTGAAAATATCCGCCATGCCGAGCGGTCCGGCAGTATGGCCCGAACCGGCCGCGATCAGCATTTCGATGATCGTCTGCCGAATATCATTCGCGCGGAGTTCGAGCAGTTTGATCTTGTCGTCGTGGAGATGTTCCATGGTTGTAGGGCGGCGGAGGGCGCGATTATTTGCGAGTGAAGCTCGTCGCGATCAAGAGGATGCCCGCATAACCGGCAAAGAGAAAATAGAACGCGCGGAAGATGTGCATCACTGCGGCGTGCAGCGTGAATGTTTTGCCCGCACCCAGGAAGAGCGCATCGACGAGAAAATAGATGCTCGAGATGACCAAAATGATGCCGATGCCTCTATTCATATGTATGGGACAATTATGCGCTGGCTAATGTGCGGATCGCTTCTGCTGCGTCTGGGGCGCCAAAGATGGCAGACCCGGCGACGAGTCGATTCGCGCCGCTTCGGACAAGTATAGGAGCTGTCGAAACGTTCACTCCCCCGTCGATACTTATTATAAGTTCCGGGTATGCTGCCCGCAAACGCTCGATGTGCGTAAGTACGCGTTCATCGAAGGGCTGCTTCTGGTATCCGATCTTCGCGATCCCCATACATTGGACAAAATCGACCTTTTCGAGATACGGTTCGATCTCGGAAAGCGGCGTTGCCGTATCGATCGCGAGCCCGATCGCGACCGCGAGTTCGCCGCCGATTTCGCGCGAAGACCGCTCAAGCATCGGGTTCGAGAAGAACGCATCCCGGTCCTTGATGGCCTCGATGTGGACGATGAGCCTGCTCGCACCGAGCGGATACCATTCTTCGATATGCTTTTCGGGCTCCGCGATCATCAGGTCGATCTCGAAGTCGATCTCATCCCAGAACGGAAGTCCTTCATCTTGATGCGACATTGCGACGAAGTGCGGCTCGCGCGCGACTCCGCCTTCGGTATACGGCCAGCTCTTGGAAGCGACAAATACGCCGTCCATGATGTCGATCTGCGCGATCGGAACGAGCCCCTTCACCCGCGACGCCTTGGAAACAAGATCGTCGTACGAGTCGGGCATGATCGCGGGAATGATGTCTGTCATGCGCAATTTATCGATACGGCCAGATCTGCTCGATCTTCTTCAGGCGCCTGACATGCCGCTCTTCATCGAGGAATTGCGTTTCGAGCCAGAGCTTCGTCGCGGCCTTCGCTTCGTCGAGCGACATGAACCGCGCACCGAGGGCGAGCACGTTGGCGTTGTTGTGTTCACGCGAGAGCTTCACGATATCCTGATTGCCGCCATAGAAGACCGCACTGCGGACGTTCGGAAAACGATTGCATACCATCGCTTCACCCTGCCCGCTCCCGCCGAGCACGATCCCACGCGCGCCGGCCGGATCGTGAGAGACTTCTTTTGCCACGAGCTGAATGAAGTCCGGATAGTCGTCCTGATCGTCGAACTGGTGCGCGCCCATATCCGCGACCGTGTAGCCGAGCTCCTTCTCGACATACGAGGCGATCGCCTCTTTCATTTCGTATCCCGCGTGGTCGGTGCCAATGTAGATCTTCATACGATTCGCTCGGGACTATGCGAGACCAAGGACGACGGCCTTTACGTGTTTCACAAGGGTCGAGGTATATCCCATTTCATTGTCGTACCAGGCGAGTACCTTCACGAGATCGCCATCCACGACGCGGGTCATGTCGAGATCAGCGATCGATCCGTATTCAGAACCCACAATATCGGAGGACACGATCGGTTCGTCTGTCACCGCAAAGATTCCCTTCCAGCGCGGATCGTTGGCGGCATCGCGAAGAATCTGATTGATCTCCTCCACACTCGTTGCGCGCTTGGTGATGAACGTGACATCTGCGATCGAACCCGCAATGACCGGCACGCGGACCGAGATGCCGTCGAACTTCCCCTTGAGATCGGGAACGACTTCCGTGACCGCGATTGCCGCTCCGGTCGAAGACGGAACCATGTTCATAGCTGCTGCTCGACCGCCGCGAGCATCCTTCCCTCCGGGACCGTCGATCAGCTTCTGCGTCGCGGTGTATGCGTGTGTGGTATTCAAGATCGCTTTCACGACGCCGATCTTCTCGTGGATGATCTGGATGACCGGAGCTGCAGCGTTCGTCGTACACGAACCATTCGAGGTGATCTGCGAACCGGCAATATCGCCGTCGTTGATCCCCATGAGCGCCGTGCATGCGCTGATCCCTTCGGGGGCAGCTCCCTTCATCGGTGCAGTGATGACGACGCGCTTTGCGCCCGCATCGAGATGCACTTTTGCTTTTTCGGGAGAAGTGAACATCCCGGTCGATTCCACAACGATGTCGATGTTGTATTTTGCCCACGGAAGCTTGGTCGGGTCCTTTTCCTGAACAAGGACGACCTTCTTTCCGTCAACAACAAACCCGGGCTCTTCTGCGCCTCCCGGCATAATCATCTCCACGTCGAAATTCGCCTTTCCGTATGCCGTATCGTACTTAA
>DATIBL010000115.1:0-2690 GCA_035457505.1 Minisyncoccota bacterium
GATCAGGCGGACCCTGTCGCCCTCTTCCATTCGATGGGAATCCAAGAATGCAGACTCGACGCAGTAGTCAAGTTCGAGGGCATGCGCGCTGTCCCCCTCGACCCGGAGGATCGTGAGATCGCTCACAAATTTTTTCTTGAAACACTCAAGGTAGACACGTCCGCGATCCTCTACATCAACACTCCGGTTGCAACGAAGGATCTCCCTGGCCAACCGGGATTGTTCCTTCTCACGCAGACCGGCGACACCTACTGCGCGCTCGGCATCTTTGCGAGCGACAACATTCCCTTCTTCCTTGCTTTCCAACATAAATACCAAAGAAGGATCCAATGATCCCCTCCCCGGCACAGACCGGGGATTTTGCTTCCCCGGCTTTGTTGACATCGCTCCTTGCAAGCGCCTAGAATGCGAACGGAACACCTGTACCACAAAGTCGGAGGAAGCTATGCCGAACGACGAGGACCTCACCTCCCCCATAGAGGGATACCGAGAGAACTACCACATCATGCAGACCAGGAGCGGCGATAGCCAGGAGGATTGCAATCGGCTCGCGATCCTGCTTTCGATCCGTGAAGGAAAGGCTGTTGCGTTCCAGCGCCCCGACGGCCAGGGCGTGACGGCGATCAGCAAAGACGAAGCCTATCGCGCCCTTCCCAAGGTTCTGCTTGCAACCCTGCAAACGATCTCTGACGAGGAGCTGCGGTCCATTCGCTTCCTTGAGCGGCTTCACGGAAAGATCTCCGAGGAGGTCGACATCCTTGCTGCACTCATGCAGCGCAATAGCCGCATTCCGCTTGCCCAGGCAGACCGCATCAAGGCAGAAGCCCTCGAGCACTGCGCAAAAGCCCAGGCTGAGCTCATCGCAGCGCTCTCGTCGCTCAAGCGAAATCTTGGTCACGCATACGACGACATGTATGGCGCAAAGATCGCGCCAGACAAATGACCTACCCCGCAACAGCGGGGTATTTTCTTTTGTGCAAGCCGTTTATGTTTCCAGTGTCCAGAGATTGAGCCCCGTGTCCGCATCGAACGAACGATCGATCGCCTCATCAAAGGTGCGGATCACGCACTCGCACGTTGCGCCGGCTTTTCCAGACTTGAGATGCCCGCCTTGCACCGACAGGTCGCGCGCGCCAATCATCGCATGGAGATGCGCGATGGGCCCATCTTGGAACCAGGTCACATTCCCGAGAAGCGAAAGGATCTCAAAATTTCCGTTCACAACGCGCCACTCATAGACCTTATGTGCGAGATCGTAATAGCCGAGCTCTGGGTCCGTGATGGAGCCGATCGCCCGCACTTCTGCCCCGCGAACATCATTCGCCCGCGCAAATCGCTCGAGGCCGGCGAGGATCTCTTCGCCATGATCGAAGCGAACGAGATATCCATTGGTGATCTTTCGGACGTGCATATGCGCCAGTATAGCAAAAACACGGACCCAAGGTCCGTGTCGTTCGTTGTTATGAGGCGTCGCCGCCAAGCGGCTTCGCAAGAAGGTGCTCCAGATGATGCGCCTCGGCGACGGCAGGATGCATCACCCGGCCGTACATCGTCGCGATCGCGCGATCGATCCGAAGATCGTGGCAAAACATCTGCTGCGAAGAGAACTCTGCGAGCGTCAGAAGGTACGGCAGCGTCGCAGCAGACAGGGCCTGCGTTGCTTCGTGTGGAACAGTCGATCCTGGAATGTTCGGCACGCACGAAAGCGTGATCGAGCGGCCTTTGCTGTTCTTCCGAACCCGCGCCGATCCGGGCTTGGTCGGTTTGGACCATGCCGTCGAGCCGCCCTGATCGATCGCGATGTCGGCGACATAGGTGCCGCCTTGCATCTGATCGAAGAGATTGCGCGTGATCACGATCGGCGCCCTTGCGGACCCTGGTGCCATGACCGCAGAAATGACCAGGTGCGAAATCTCTGCGAATACGCTCAGGTTGACCGGTGTTGCGGAATGAAGGCTGACTCGTTGCTCCCCAACAAAGCGCGCACGCAGAGATTCGCGGCGTGCGGTATTGCGCTCAAGGATCGCAACGTGCACGTTGTCGTGCGTGAGGATCTCCTCGACAGCAGCAAGTCCGGCGATCCCCACTCCGATTACCATCGTATGAATGACTCCACCCGATGCCCGGCGGGAAACATGCGGCCAGGCCGTGCGGACCGCTTCACGTCCGGCGATCCGGCTCATCGGCTCAAGTAGCGGATAATGCCGACCCAATCCGTCCTCGTACCACACCGCTTCGTAGGGGATCGCGGTCACACACTGCTCGCAGAGCATTTCCGTCAGGCATTTATCGACCCCGGCGAGGTGAAGATACGCAAAAAGCGTCTTCCCGGTCATGAGCGGAAGCAGCTCATATTCCTCGGGCTGAGGCTCCTTCACTTTGACGATAATGTCGCTCGCCTCCACCACATCCTCGGGATGGGAAAAAAATGTCGCTCCGAAAGACCGATAGACGTCATCCGGGAATCCGGAACCAACCCCGGCGCCGATCTCGATCTCAACCTTATGCCCATTGCGCACCAGCTCCTGGACAGCATACGGCGTCAGCGCAACACGACGTTCGCCGATTTTCCGCTCCTTTAGCACCCCGATTGTTGTCATGTCTTCCTCCAATGAACTCCCCCAGATCACTCTGCAAAGAAAAGACCCGCCGGTCAAGCCAGCGGGTCCTTGGATGCTATTTCTTCCTTT
>DATIBL010000116.1:0-5493 GCA_035457505.1 Minisyncoccota bacterium
ACACCCATAGTAACAGTGAGGAGAGGTTTATGTTTGAAACCACAGGAATGATCATTTGGGGAATTGTGGCCCTTTTGATTGCCATCATCATCATCCGAGCGGCAGCAGAACTCTTCCGTCGCTGGTTCGTCAAAGTCGAGTATCCATGCGAATCGTGCGGATCTCGATTTACCACGCTCCATGGAAAATGGATGGATATCTCCACCGGTACCCTCTACGCAACCCACTGTCTGGCGTGCAAACACCAGTCGAAACATTCGCATCCCTACCACTTCGGCACTGGGCGCTGGTGCGGAGAGTCGGTCAGCGGCTGGCAGCACAAATCGCTTGCGGACACTCTTGCCGAAAACATAGCGCATCGCCCCTGAGCACCTTACATACCATCTTGCCGCTCCTCCGGGAGCGGTTTTTTGCGCACTCTTGCCCCTGAGAAACGGAGCATGACGGGTCAAAGCCTATTCAAAAAATCGATGGGATCCGCGGTGAGCTCGTCTCAAAACAAAGGTCCTCGGAAATCGATGAAATTTGATAGGAAGAATAGATTTCCGAACATTCAGGAATGAGGTGAGTTCAAGGCGCGTATATAAACCGGCCTTAGAGAAATCAGATGAAGCCCGATGACTTGGAGTGAGAAAATGTCGGAGAGCCGTATTCCTATACGGTGACCCGACTTTTCGAGGGAAAGTCGAGGGATACGCCGATTTCTCGAGGGCGACCAGAAACCTGTTCGTAAAATCGATGAGATCCAAGGCATGGGGTAATCGTCCGAAGGAGCCATATGCTGCATATGGTGACGAGGCGATGGGGCCCCATAACGAAGGAGCTCGCGATTTTACGAACAGGTTAAAACATTGGGACGACGACATAGACGATCCGTCCACTATACTCCCCCTCCTCTTGCCACTCTGACGCACGCAAACGATACACGATATCCGTATCTTCATCCGTCACCGCACCCGGCGAATACACGATCTCTCTCGCTGTTGTTTCGAGTCCGGCGAACGTATCGTCGACCAGGAACCGCGTCGATCCCCCATCAAGCGCGTCGTCGCCCGCATGGTACCCGAGACACCCCGACGCACTCACGCCGCAGCCCGTGGCCCAGGCCGATGGAGACGCGTTCGTCCCGGTGACCACGGGAATCTCCGTCCCATGACCATTGAGCATCCCCTGGAGCGCGCTCACATACACTTTGTACCCGCGATTCGCGTTCGTCGTTACACGCACCCGCTGAGCCGTATCGATATTCGTATTGAATGGGAGCGTCCCAAACTGCACTTCAGTCGGAGAACTTGCCACATCGGTCGTAACACCTTCGGTCACCGTCGAAGTCGCAAGTCCGATGATCGTCACCGTGAGCGCCGTTCCCTCGGTCGAGAGCGACGGATAGCTCTCGCCCGTCCCAAGCGCGACCGGGTGCGTGTGCGACACATCATAGAGACGAAAGAAGTATGTCGCATTCGGCGCTCCGCCGGCATTGCGCACGGTAAATTCGAATTCCACCGCCGTCGACGCAGGCGCATCATAGGTCGACGAGGCCATCGGCGATTCGTTGTGCCGTCCGTTCGCCGCAGAATCGGTCAACACGCGCGTCGTGATCGCATCGTTATCTTCATCAGCGCCGTCGCCGTAGCACCATACCGACGCGACCGAGCAGGTCGTCGTCGCTTCGACAAAGAAGACGCCGCTCGAAAAATCCGCCGTATCGGAGAATTGGAGCCGGAATTTTTGATCCGGTCCGTTCTCGGCATTGGTTTCATTCACCGTGATGCGAAGTTTCAAGAGATCATTCTGCGTCATATTGGACGGCGCGGTATTCTCGTCGGCAAGCGCGGTCGTCGGCGTTTCGTTTGTCTCGTCTCCATACCAGCGCCAATTCTTGGTCTCCGGGAGATAACCCGCAGTCCGTACTGCCGGATAGAAATCATATCGATCAAAGAGCGTCCCGTTCGATTCGATCATCCGGAAGCAATACGGCGTATTCGTGGCCGCGCTATTTTGTTCGATCACCCAGTCGTACTCGGCATCCTCTCCCACCGCAACAGCGAACGGGTTGTAGTCCGAAGGATTCTGCTCGCTGAACTTCCCCGCACGATCGGCGACAGAAAGCACGAGATCTCCTCCAATCGGCGGATCATTCGACAGCGCACGATCATCGAGGACCGACGTGTCGAATCCCCGCCAGATCGCCCCGGACCCGATCGCGCCGACATCCGCCCATCCCGTCGCAGCAGCACAGGTTGATGATCGCGCCGCGTACTGAAGCTTGAACGCGGTCGAAGTCGCAACAAGCGTGGTCGTGGCGACCTGATAGCTCATGCGCATCCGGATCCGATCTCCCGAGACCGGAGGAAAATCTGTCGTACCGATCTCCGCATTCTCGCCGAGATCCACCACACCTGCGGGCCAGGGATCCGTCGGCTTGAGCGCATCGTTATCCGTGTACATCCGGAAATAATTCTGGATGAACTTCGGCGTCTTCAACTCATGCGCGGCATCATAGGTGACCACGATCATGTTTCCGAAGAATCCCTCGTTGGCCGTACTATGCGTCTCTGAGATCTCGAGCGCGCGATGCGTCCAGGGAATGATATTCCCATTCGAAAATGTGGTGGATGCAATATGGTGAAAATAGATCGCAGAGAATGCCTCGTTCGTCCCGTCCGTTGACTCTGTCACAACGGTTGAGGATGCGTTCACTGCGATCGACACTGTGCCGACCGCGATCGAGGTCGTGTCGGAGTGAGTGAACCCGGTCTCGAGATACGCGTCGCGGTATGTTTTCTGGACGGTCTCGGGAAGCATCACTTCCGCAGAGCGATTGTTCATTTCGCTCGCCACGTCGGCATTTCCCTGCTGTGCTGCAGAGAAAAGCACCGAGCGCGTGGTCGTGCCATGGAGATCGCCGCGCCAAGTAAACGTGAAGTAGGCCTCAACAGACGGCGGAGCTCCTCCTGCCGAAAATTGCGTCGCACCAGTCACTGCCGTCGTCGAGGCGAAGAAATTTCCCGCACGGTCTGTGAGATCAAAGATGATCGTCGGGGTATCTGCCGCGCGCGGATTTGTCGCCGCGATCGTATATCCGATCGACGCTTCCGTAGACGTCCCGACCTTTCCAAAAACCGTAAAGGTATTTCCTGCGGTCGGCGCGGTGTGGATCTTGTACCAGACGTGCTTCATCGAAAAACCGACGTTCGAAACGGTAATACTCGTGGTCGAGAAATTATTGCGCGTCGCCCCTGGCGCAGTCGTTCGTTGATCAAGGAAATATCGAACGGTCTCTGTCTGTGCAGTCGCGCCACTCGAATACCGATACGTCACCACCAGCTCTCCCCCGAGCACATTAACCGGTACGGTGCCAAGCGTGATGTCGAGCGTCTGTGCTGTGTTGCGATTGAAATCTGACCCACCAACTGCAGGAGTCCAAGAAGCATTCACGATCGTGTCATCGGTGAATGTTTCGACCCAGTTAAACGCCGGACCGGCTGTACCGCCATTGATCTGGGGTTGCAACGTCGACACGCTTGCGGAGTTCACTTCGCCCTGGATCTCGAAGAACACATCGAGAATATCGGCGTCGGCGGCAGCGTCGGGAATGTCGGCGGTGTATGCAAACGAGCAGGTCGCAGCAGCGGCACAGACCGCCGCGCGCGTCCCGCGATCAGACCCGTTCGTCGAATTGAGCGGGAAACGGACTGTTTTTGTCTGCGTGTGCGGCACCAGGGTAAAGTCACTCTCGTACGTCACCACGAGTTTCGCATTCGTGAGCGCGCGATTCCCAGCGCCAGAAAGATCGGCCTGCACGCCCGCAACAACAGAGAGCCCCGCAGACCACGCGGCATCCGTCTGTCGATCGAAGAACGCCGTCACATCGTGCGTCGAACGCAAATAGCCTGTCACGCCGGAAGTCTGAAATGGCGCAAGGGAAAGCTCCTCCGCCACGCGCGCATCTGTTCCCGCAGCAGATGATCCCTCAACGTCGATCGTGACAGAAAGGTTATTCACATTCACAGCCGACGCGAGCGCGAACGACACATCGAGGAACGCGTTTACGACGTGAATGTTGCGCCCTTCGATCACAATGTTCTTGGTCCCGGCTGTCCCCTTGACCGCGTTCCAGCTTGCGCCGGCATAGACGTTTGCATTGTCTGCGCGCGCGGTGTTGTCCGATGCGCCGCCGAGCAAAAACTCCACTGTACGAAGCTGCTTTTTACTTGGTGTTTCCGGCGTCTCTCCGAGCGCCGCATCGTAGGTGACGATGATGATACCGCCAAAGAACACTTCTTCGGCCATGCTGTGTGTTGCGTTCACTTCGACGGTCTTTGAGAGCCAAGCGATCGTGTTGCCGTTCGAAAATGTCGTAGATGCGATATGGTGAAAATACGTCGTCTGGTATGCCTCGCTCGTGGCGTCCGCCGTTTCGTTGACTGCACTCGTCACGGCATCCACACCGATCGTGATCAATCCCGTCGTGAGCGAGGTGACATCAGAGTGATTCATGAGCGATTCGAGATACGCGCTGCGGTACGTCTTGGTCGCCGTCTCCGTGAGCATGAGGTGAATGCCTTTGTTGTACCACTGGTTTCCCGTCGCACTCACACCTTGCTGCGACGCTGAGAAGGTCACGCTTTTTGTCACATTCGATCCGGCAGCGCCGCTCCAGGTAAATGTTGCCCACGCTTCGATCGCAGAGACCGACCCGCCCGCAGAGAACTGTGTCGCGCCGGCGATCGTAGTCGGACTCGTATAGAAATTTCCCGCATCCGCACTCATGTCGTGCACGATCGTCGGCGTATCGCCAGCACGCGCCGACCCCGCGGTGATCGCATACACTTTGTTGCGCTCGGTCGTTGTTCCGACCTTATGATAGACCGTATAGTTGCCTGCCGCGACCGGTGCAATATGCGACCGCAGCCAAAGATGCTTCATCTGCATGCCCGGGTTCGAGACGTCGATCGACGTCGTCGCAAATGCATTCTTCGTGGTTCCCGGCGCCGCAAGCCGCTGATCGATAAAATAGCGCACCGTCTCCGTCTGCTCTGCCGCATCCGTCGCATACCGATACGTCACCACCAGCTCTCCCCCAAGCACATTGATCGGGACCGTGCCGAGCGTAATATCGAGCGTCTGTGCAGTATTGCGATTGAAATCCGACCCGCCGACTGCAGGAGTCCAAGACACGTTCACCGTCATGTCGTTTGCGATCGTTTCGTTCCAGTTGAACGCCGGTCCTGCGGCACCACCATTGATCTGCGGCTGGAGCGTGGAGGCATTCGTCGAATCCACCTCGCCCTGGATCTCGAAGAACACGTCGAGAATGTCGGCGTCAGCGGCGGCGTCAGGAATATCCGCAAGGTAGGAGAACGAACAGGTCGCAGCGGCCGCGCACTGCGCCTGCCGTGTTCCCGTATCGGTCCCGTTCGTCGAATCAAGCGGGAAACGCACGGTCTTGGTCTCCGTATGCGCGGAGGCGGAATAGTCCTGCTCGTAGGT
>DATIBL010000117.1:0-14348 GCA_035457505.1 Minisyncoccota bacterium
AGGCCGGAGAGATCGGGGCCCCAGCTCGGGAGCTTGGCGGCATTCCAGAGTTCGAGTCCGCGCAAACGCAGCGCGAGCATCCATTCGGGCTCGCGTTTATCTTCTGACATCTTCCGGACCAGCGCCTCCGTCGGTCCGCCCTTATGTCCGGCCATTGCCGCAGTCGTGTCCATGTCTTGACAGTATATGGATCGGTGGTATTTTTGCAACGGAATCGGTTCGAGACAAGCGTGAGACGCGATATCGACACATGTATCCATCAACTCACCCTGATCGCTGCCAGGTCGCACAATCAGAACATCGAAAGCGTGCTTCGTGCGGCGCCTTTCGCTGCCTATGTGCGCGAATACGACATGGACGATCAGAAGGCCCGTGAGCTTGCGGCCGAAGTCGTCCGCCGGCAAGCAATGGGAGAGGATATCGCAACCTACCTCAACAATCACGCGGTATTCCTGCGCAAGCAGCAGACGCACGGCAAAGAACGCCGAGCGCGCCGCCGCTAGAACATGGCCGGTCCCACATCCTGGGGCCGGTTTTTTGTTGCATGCAAAATCTTGCTCGGAGTACTCATGCGCACCCGGCGCAGCTCTGCCCGCCGCTTCTGGTGATCGGGGATCTCCCGTTCGACCGCGCTCCAAAAATCGCGCGAATGATCAAGATGCTTGAGATGGCAGAGTTCGTGAACGATCACGTAGTCTGCAAGATGCTCGGGGAGTTTGGCGACGCGATAGTTGAAATTGAGATTCCCCTTTCCCGATGCGCTTCCCCAGCGTGTGCGCTGATCGCGGATCGCGACGCGTGTGTACTGAAATCCATACTTCGCGTTCCAGTAGCGGAGCTTCTCGTGCACGAACGCGCGCGCCCGATCGCGCTCAGCAAGATACCCTGCCCGATGCGCCGCCTTTGCGCGCGAAAGGCGCGTCCGGGATGCCGCGCGCAGCGTGCCCGGTTTCCCTCCGAGGAGTCGGCGAAAGAGCGAGAGAATGTCTTTTGGAAGGGGCATGGAAGAGAGCGCGGTCGGAAAGATCCGCGATGGCGCACACGAACGGTCCCGCAGAGCGGGAGCCAGGAACCTCGATCATGAGGTTGTGCCACACGTTTCAGTATACTCCTCCAATTCTTAGGCAGGAAGCCGCTTGGCGCGGGCGAGGAATTCGCGCACGCGGGCATCGACGATCACGTCGCGCTCGCGCATCGGTGCAGTGAGAGCGATGCCTTCCATGGAGCGGCAGCGGGAAAGCGCGACATAGATCTGCCCGGGAGCGAATGCCCCGCGCCCGAGATCGATCCGCACGCGATCGAAGGTCTTGCCCTGCCCCTTGTGGATCGTGACCGCCCACGAAAGGCGGAGTGGGAGCTGCGTGAATGCGCCGACGATCTCCGTGCGGACCGCGCCTTCGCTCGGATCGAACCCGTGCCGTACTTTCTCCCAACGCGACGGGACGATCTCTTCGTGTGTTCCGTCCGGGAAGCGCACGCGCACAGAGCTCGGGGAAAGTTTCTCGACGACAGCGAGATCGCCGTTCACATAGCGCCCCTCAGGATCATTCTTGAGGAGCATCACCTGGGCGCCGACCCGGAGTGCGAGGGCAATCGCCGTGGGAAAATCGCGCTCGGAAAATGCGCCCTCCACCGCGCCGCGATACACGCGCTCTGCCCCCGTGATGGTCCGGAGAGCCGTCGCGTTGATCGTATCTGCCTGCGCATTGGTCGGTACCAGCACGATCGCCGAGGCATCCTTCTCTTCGAGCTCGCGGACGGCAGCGGCGTTGAACCGCGCGATGGCATCGGCATCGATCTCTCCCCGGCGCACGCGATCGAGAAACGCAATGAACTCCGCATCGGATTGCCGATAGACGGTCGCGAGCTCAACGAGCGAGAGATCAAGCTCATCGAATGCGAACGCATTGAAAAAGAACGGTCCGGCATAGTGGTCTTCGAAGATATGCCGCTCGTCCGGCGGCACGACTGGCGGGAGCTGAAAGAGATCTCCGAATGCGATGATCTGCACGCCGCCCCAGGGCTCCCCTTCTGAGCGACCATTCAGCCGCAAGAACTTCTCCACGCAATCGAAGAGATCCGCGCGGACCATGGAGACCTCGTCGATCACGATCGCGTCGAGCTTCTCATAGAGCGCGCGCTCGGAACGCGCGAGGCGCTTGACCTTCTCGAGCGTAACCTCGGTGCCGAACTTGAAGAACGAGTGGATCGTCTGGCCGCCCACGTTGAGCGCAGCGACGCCCGTCGGGGCGAGGACGGCGACATTCTTGGCAGTCGTCGCACGGAAATATTGCAGCAGCGTCGACTTCCCTGTTCCGGCTTTCCCCGTAACAAAGAGATTTTCATTCGAGCTCTCGAGGGCGTCGAGCACACGGACAAACTCCGGGCCCGGCGTGATGTCGGGCCGCGCGATCGCATAGAATTTGCGTGCAACACGGCGGGGAGCAAGACGCTCCGGCCGGGGACGCGAAACGAACGTCACATCATCCATGTCGTCTTCGGTGGTATCCGCATCCGCTTCGACAGACGCCGCCTTGGGGTCCTGGGACGGGATCGCATCCTCTGGCGCGTCGTCCGACCAATCGATCACGGCGCTTCGTTTCGGCGGCAGCTTTCCCGGCGCTCTTTTCATAGAGGGATGATACCCCGGAATTGACTCTTCGGCGACGATAGACGAGGTGCGTGCATGTGTTATGATCGCCTCGGAATACTGAATGGTGGAGTCATGACTATGGTCGATGTCCCGGTCAACCTTGCACGGAAGCTCGCAAAGATTGATGCAGAGGTTGCAGCACACAAAGCTGAGATCGCTAGACTCGGCCGCGACAAGATCGCACAGGCAAAGAACACGATCTTCACGTGCGGGTCGTGCAAAAAACGAGTTCCGTTTGCTCGCTGCGACTTTATTCAGGAACACTGGTATGAACGACCGCACAGCTGCAATGAGGGCGGCTCATGGAACAACTCCGAGGTTGGTTTTTGCCACATCCTCTGCCCGCTGTGTCTGGAAGAAAACTATATCTATACACACACCGATCGCGAGAAGATTCTGTTCCTCTTGGCAGTGCACAAGCTTGATCCGGAAGCGATCTTCGCCGTCATGTGGGACCGCTTTGGAGCGGGCCGTGAAAAGCGTCGCCGAACCGCGCAAACGCGAGCAGGCATTACTTGGTAGCTGAACACAAAACCACCCCCGAAGTTCGGGGGTGTTGTACTATCGGTACGAATTATCGATATCCGCCATCGATAATGAAATTCTGGCCAGTGATATATGCGCCGCCAGAGCCTGCGATGAACGCAACGAGCTTGCCGACTTCGGCAGGCGGGATCGGCGCGGAGCCGAGCCAGATCTTCGCGAGCTCCTTCTCGTATTCGCCGGGCGGAAGCGTATCGTTCATGCCGGTGTTGATCCAGCCGGGCGCAATGCCGTTCAAGCGGACGCCGTGCTTTCGCGCGTACTCTTCTGAGAGTGTGCGCACCATATGCGCAAGCGCAGCCTTGGAACTATCGTAATGGACGGAATATTCGGCTTGCGAATTGATCCCGTTCGTCGACGTGATGACTGTGATCGAGCCGCGAACGCCTTTCTTGGCCATGCGCTCCGCCGAACTTCGTGTCGTGAGAAATGCGCTGTGGACGTTCGTACTGAAGACGTCCTCCCAGCCATCCACTCCTTCGATCTTCTGCTCCGCGTGCGTCAGGTTCGGAGATTTGCCGATCGTATTGACCATCGTGGTGATCTCTTCGCCAGCCACCTCAACGACGCGGTCAAGAAACGCCTCGTAGTCGGCGACGTGTGCATCCTTCTTGGGCGCAGAGAGCTGGGCGACATATGCCGGGATTCCGGTCGCGTCGGTCACTTCTTTGGCAAGCGCGTCAGCGGCAGCTTGGTTGCGGCCATAGGTGATCGTGATCACCGAAGGGCCATGTGCGGCGATCGCGCGGACGACTTCGACGCCGATTCCGCCTGACCCGCCGAGGATAAGCGCGTGGCCGTCAATCCGGTTGATATAGTCTTCTTTCTTCATAGTGGTTGATCCGTTCATGGTGATGGAACTCTTGGCTGATCATGGCAGGCGCCGCTCGCATGTGCAAGGTACGTCTTGGGAAAGAGTATACACGGCCCATGCTTCATTTGCAATAGTATTGCATTTCGCCTTTCTGCCGCTGGGTGATATATAATAGAGCAATGCATGAAACCCGGAACGAATTTTCTGCGATCGTCGCGCTTTGGACGCTGATCGTCGTCCTTACCTCGGGCGCATACCTCACCCATCGCCTCGGAACCGAGAGCGCAGATCACGCTGAGCGGTTCCGCACCCTTGAAGCAGAGCTCGCCGACACCGATCAGCGCCTCGCAAGCACGAGCGCAGCACTCGCAGACCTCGAGAGCAAGACCGCTCTCCACGAACGCGCGATTCTCACGATCGAAGATAGCCTTTCCACCACCAAAGACGAGAGTCGCGCCATTGCCGACGAACTTTCGCGCGCACGGTCCGAAGAAGCAGCACGCGCCGCTGCGCTCTCCGCCGAGGTCGCACGCGTCAGCGGCACGGTCGGAACACTCGACAAGCTTGCCCGCACGGACCCCGAGCTTCTGCAAAAATACTCGAAGGTCTTCTTTTTGAATGAGCACTATACGCCGGAACGCCTGGCCGAGATCGAGAAGAAATATCTCTATACAGAGAATCGCACGCAGCTCTTCCACGCCGAGCTGCTTCCCGAGCTCGTTGCCATGATCGAAACTGCATCGTCGAGCGGCGTTCGGCTCTACATAAAATCGGCGTATCGCTCCTTCGACGAACAGCAGTCGCTCAAGAACGCCTACACGGTGACGTATGGCGCAGGAACGGCGAATCAGTTTTCTGCGGACCAGGGATATTCGGAGCATCAGCTCGGCACCACCGTCGACTTCATCACGCCCGGTCTCGGCGGCGCATTCTACGGCTTCGAGAAGACTGCGGCATACAGCTGGCTCGTCGCGAACGCCTGGCGATACGGCTTCGTCCTCTCCTACCCCGAGGCGAACGCATACTATGTGTACGAGCCGTGGCACTGGCGCTATGTGGGAAAAAATTTGGCGGAGCGCCTCCACAACGAGAACCGCAATTTCTACGACCTGGATCAGCGCGAGATCGATGCGTACCTCGTGAATTTCTTCGACTAGCTCCTACTCGGAGAACAAAAGCACCCCGTTCGGGGGTGTGTTGTTTACGAGCAGAAGATCGCATCGAGAAGAGCTTGGACGGCTGGAACTTCGCCATCGGTCCCAAGATCGCGCCCGACATAGACCCGTACGCCGCTTCGCGTTGCCACAGAAAGCTGCGCGAAATAGTGTGCTGCTCCGGCTGATACGATCTCGATCAATTCGATATCGCTTTTCCGTACGATATACGATGAATGTTCCGTTCCCTCGAAGCCCGGGATCTCGCCGATCCGGACACGGTCGGCGTTTGCAAGCCGCACGACAGAAACGATCTGCGGAAAAGCCAATCTCGCTTTTGCGATGGAGGGAAAATCGATCGAGATCGTCTGCGTTCGCTCGATGATTTTGATCGTGAAGTTCTCGCTAACAATCTCGATGATCCTTCGGGTGTCGATACAGCGATCAAATAGCGGATGTTTCGGCATCCAGTCCTTGAAGGTCGGCAGCGATCGAAGATCCAACATGGCCATCATTTCTCTCCTTCTCATTGGCGTATCTCTGGCGAAACCATATACAAGAACCTCTTCTGGGTCAACATTTTGAAATAGTCTGTCGAGACTGGCAAGTGGCCGACTTGCGGCGCAGGGCTATGATGTCCCTATCCGCGATCCTGCGGTATTCCCGGGAGTTCTTCTCATGAGATTTCGTTCCGTAGCTATTGTTGCACTTGCGGCAGTCGCGCTCAGCGCCTGCCAGACCACGCCGACCGTCCACAACTTCGACAAGCCCGCCAAGATCGGCGATGTCACCGTGACCCAAAAGCAGCAATGCCACGCTAGCAACGACGCGCTCGGCGCCGGTGCGGGCGGCCTCATCCTCGGCCCCATCGGATTTGTCGGCGGTCTTCTTGCCGGCGAATACCTGAGCCACAAGAACTGCAAGTGAAGGACCGGCCGACGAGCCGATCGTCCGTAGCCCCACCCTCAGCTGGCGGGGTTTTTCTTTGACGGGGAGCGGCGGCGCGCGTAGACTCTGGAGGGATATTCTTCGCCAGTGAGGGACGATCGTGAAAGAACACGCATTGCTCGAAAGAACCGTCGTCGTCAAAGCATTTCGCAAAAGCAAGGGCACCATCGCCGACGGCCGTAAGGGAAACACCGGGAAAAAGGGCGTCATCTACGGCACCGATGCCGAAGGCAAGCGCGTTGAACTCGCTGTATGCCGCGGTGCGACTTTTCGAGATCTTTCGAGAAAGCTGTTCGAAACGGGGCTCGTTCCCCGGCATGTGACGATCAAGTCGAAGGGTGAAACGCGGTTCTAGTTTTGATACCGCAAATGAACCACAAAAGCGACACTGCAAAGTGCCGCTTTTTCTTTTTTTGTTCGATCACGCAGCTGGGGAGTCGCGTCAGGTCCGCCGGTCATCAGCGGCCGAATCTCTCAAAGAGTTCCGCGCGGAGCTTTTTTGCTTTGGGGTCGTTGTTGATCGCGCTCGCGGTGTCGAGCGTGCGGATCACTTTGTCGAGCTCCTCCGCCGACTGGATCTCCCCCGCCGCGAGGAATTCATCGACAGAGCGAATGAGGTCTTCCGAGAGCATCGCAGGCTGCATATCCTCGGCAAGACTCGGCTCCATGCGACTCTCCGCAATATCGCCATCCCAGTATTGTGCGGCCTTCACCTCGCGCGCAAAATCATCTTCGTTTTTCTCTGGCATATCTGTAGCGTACACCTTCCGAGCGGCAGAGCAACTATTCGCGCGGGGTATGCGATGCACCATCGCGCGCAAGTGTTGCAAGATAGAGCGCTTCCACCTTCGCACGCGCCCACGGTGTCTTGCGGAGAAATTTTAGGCTCGATGCAACGCTCGGATCGTTCTGGAAGCAGTTGATATCGATCCGCGATCCGAGCGCCTCCCAGCCATATCGTTCGACCAAAAACTCCACGATCACCTGGAGCGTCTTTCCATGGAGAGGATTATTGGGTTGCGGGAGCGGCGTCTCTGGCATCGCACGATGGTATCACAGATTGGCTGAGTTTCCTCCTCTGGGTACGTAACCACTCTCAGCTCTCAAGCTCGCGCCTCAATCCTCGCGACTAGTGCCCGGTATGCCCAGCGTGCGCGTCGATCCCCGCTTCGGCGCGGAAATGTTCGGTGTGCGCGACTTGCGGCGCGTTCGTTGCCCACATCCCGAGCACGAGAATGACAGCAACAGAGAGGCCATAGATCGCCGTACCAAGATCCGGACCCGGACGATCTTTGGTGTAAACCGGGACGGCGAGCAGCGCGAGGAAAAGTACAGGCGGCGCAAGCAGGATCGGCATGAGCCCCCACACATTTTCGAGCGCGACGATCCACATGATCCACCACGAAGGCTTCGTGACCTCGAGCCCGGCGAAGGGCGACGGGAAAAACGGCGCCGGTGCGATCAGCGAGAGCGTCAGGACGATCGCGATCGCCGATCCGGAGAGGCCAAGGAGATTGCGCATCGATGGAAACGCCATAAGGCGCTTCCATCCCGATGGTGCATTCGGCGTAGGAGAACTTTCGGCAGCCTTTTTCATCGGATAGACCATCGAGCGAAATGTCGGCGCAAAAAGATAGTGCACGAGCGCGAGGGCGACGATGCCGACCGGGATCGCAACCGCGTGCAAGATGAAGAACCGGAAAAGCGCAGTCGAGCCCGAGAATGCGTTGGCGATATCTGCTGCGAACGGAATGTACCCCGCAACGATCCCGCTCGTCCCAAGGAAGAAGTGCGTGTACGCGTCGAAGGCCTCCTGGTCGGCGCGAAGGAATCTTCCGATCGTCATTTCGATCCCGATCACGAAAAGAAACGCGACCCCAAACCACCAGGCATACTTCCGCGCGCGTCCGGTCGGCTTCGTGATCGCGACACGGGTCATATGGAGGAAAAGAAGGAACACCAGAAGATCGCTCGACCAGTAGTGAATATTGCGGATGAACGCGAGGAGCGGGACGCCGACGATCGTGCGCATGCTTTCATAGACCCCCGCAGGCGATGGGTTATAGAAGAATGCCAGCACTATCCCGCTCGCGAACGAGAGGAGCAAGAGCACCAAGAGTACGCCGCCGATGATGACGCCGGACTGTCTCACGCGCGCAAAAAGCTGTTCCATCAATGCGCTCATACAGCAGGTGCGTTTGATTGATCGCTCGCAGGGGCCGCGGTCGGAGCGGGAGTTTGCTCAGTTGTTCCATTCTTCGGGAGATGTGCTGCGACCAGAAGTCCGAGCGCGGCAATGAGGAGCGCATAGCGAATATTCGCGCGCTCGTCTTCTTGTTTGACGACGGGCTGTACAGCAGAGAAAACCATGTTGCGCGGCAAGCCGAAGGTTGGATCAAGCGTCATCGCCCCAGCTTCCGCGCCGATCTGAGTCGGAACATGGAGCTGGACAGGTGCCGCAGGCGCGGCTTCTTCGACCGCCCCGCCATGCGCAAGGACGCTCGCCGGAGCGAAACATCCGAGCACAAGGAAGAGTGCGATCGAAAGTGATCTCATGCCACAGAGAGGATGGCGAGAGGGCATGGGCAATTCGACACTATACGACCGGAAGCGCACGGCGAATTGCGAGCAGCGCGCATCCGTTCAAAAGGAACAGCGCGCCGAGAGCGATCGCAAGCGCCGAGAACGCATACGAGAGCACGCCGAGCTGAAGCGCCGTCATGAGCGTGACTGCCGGAATCCATGAGCCGAAGCGCTTTTCGTTCTGCACCATCACCGGCTCGCCCTTCTCATCGAGTACGGGCTGCCCCGCCTCGTCGAGCTTCGGGATCATGCGCGGCATTTCCGCAAAAGTCTTCCCTTCTGTCGTCTTCATCGTGTGCATGCGGATCGTATCGGCCTGCACCTTGAGCGTGATCGGGCCGCGCACGGGTGCCTCCGGGATGGTCGCATCTTTCGGCGTCGTGATCTTCTCTGCGGCAACACTCTGATAGGTATAGAGCGTCGCGCAGATTCCACCGAGAATAAGAAACGCGCCGGCGAGAAGCGAAGCGAGCGCGGTGATAAAAACGATGTTCTTCTTCATGATGATCTGTTCGAGGATCGAATAATTGTGTGCAACGGAAAGAATACTCCGTGCAGCGTGCGCGCGATCCTTCGAGAGAATTCACCTGCCGGGTATCCCGGGCAAGGCGCTATCATAAATATAGCGTACAGTGCTCCGAACTCCAAATCCCCCACGCCAAAGAAGTTTGCTGCAACATCGGCTCGCTACGCTTTTTCTTGTCGCGACGACCGCTCGGCACGCGTCTTTCCCATCCGCTCGAGACGGCTCTCCGCAAGCGTCGACCAGCCAAGAATACCGATCGCTCGGCGCACCGCCTCGGCCTCCTCATCCGTGAGCGGATATTTCCCAAGCAGCGCAGTCAGCGTTGCGATCGCAGCTTTGTCGTTCATGCCAAAAGTATAGCCTGACTTCTGGCAAAAAGAAGTCACCTGTCGGCATTTACCAGGCCGCGTGATTTGCGGCCTCCCTGAGCCGTTTCTATGGAGCCAAGCGGCTCAATTCGAGGGAAATGAGCCGTTTCGGCTCTGGGGCGTGTTTCGCTTTCCGGTTGAATCAAGTACAAATATGGAATACTCGCTCTCCTCCGACCATCATGAAACCCTCATCGTCCTTCATCATGCAGATTCCCAAGGCAGAACTGCATCTGCATATCGAAGGCACGCTCGAACCCGAGCTTATGTTCGCACTCGCAAAGCGGAACGGCATCGCGCTCCCCTACGCCTCGATCGACGAGATTCGCGCGGCATACGATTTTGGCAATTTGCAGGATTTTCTCGACGTGTATTATCAGGGCGCGGCGGTGCTCCAGAAAGAAGAGGATTTCTATGATCTCACGTTCGCATATCTCGCAAAGGCGCAAACGCAGGGCGTCGCGCATGCGGAGATCTTCTTCGACCCGGAGACCCACACCGCGCGCGGGATCGCCTTCGATACCGTCGTCGCCGGAATCTCGCGTGCACTCGATGCGGGGCGTACAGAATTTGGTATCACTTCGAAATTGATCCTATGCTTCTTGCGGCATCTTGATGCATCGTCTGCCATGGCGACACTCGAAGACGCTGCGCGGCACACGGGCGCAATCTTCGCTGTCGGGCTCGATTCATCGGAGCGCGGCAATCCTCCGTCAAAGTTTGTGCAGGTGTTTGCAAAGGCACGAGAACTTGGATTTCATGTCACCGCCCATGCAGGCGAAGAAGGTCCGGCGGCATATGTGCACGAGGCGCTCGATCTTCTGCATGCAGAGCGGATCGATCACGGCAATCATGCGCTCGACGACGAGGCACTGTCGCAAGAGCTCGCCCGACGACAGATCCCCCTCACCGTCTGCCCGCTCTCAAATCTTAAGCTTCGCGTGATCGCGGATATGCGTGCGCATCCGCTCCGGACAATGCTCGACAAGGGACTGCTGGTGAGCATCAACTCCGACGATCCGGCATATTTTGACGGATACGTCGGCGACAATTATCAAGCCGTCGCTGACGCGCTCGATCTCGATCAGGACGATATCATCATGCTCGCAAAAAATTCCTTCCGCTCAAGCTTCCTCACGCAAGAAGAACAGCAGACAGCGTTCGCGAAGATCGACGCGTTTGTCGCGACAGAGAAAATTCCATCGCGAGATTAGAAGAAATAAGCAATAGTGGCTTTCTATATTCTTCTACGGCAAGAGTACCGGAGGAAGAAACGGATCGACGTCCTCATGGCGCAATAAGCGCACATCATCCGAGGCCTTCGTAAGTCCGAAAGACTGGCCTTTTGCTATCCCAACGTAGTGCACTGCCTTACGCAGCGATCGCACCTCCTCAACTGCAGCAACCAGATCAGTATCCGAGCTCAAAAGATACGCCCTATCGTAAACGTTCGCTCTCGCCATACGAATCATCTCTACAGCAAGCCTCACGTCGACGCCCTTTTCGTGGAATGTTCCATCTGGATGACGGATCAAATGTCCTGCAATGAGCTTGATTTTGTGAAGCTGTAATTTTGCAAAAAGTTTCTGCTGGTTTGCATATAATTCCTCACTTTTTTGGTTGCCACCGCTCCGCTTTACGGCACCAACATAGTAGCGGATGTCGATCAATTCAGTCCCGGTCGTAAGCCAGGCAATGAAACCAGTGTAATCAAACTCCAACAGAGTGCGCTTCGTTCCTGTTTGAAGAGAAAGCTCCTTCAACTTGTGATAAAAATTACTTCCATCGATGAACACGACGCTCTTTAGCATTGCGGACAATATACCATAACGAAAACTGCCGTCCCAGCGTGAACTGAGAAGGCAGTGAGGTTAGCACAGTCATGCTATCAATATCTATACTGCTGGTCAAGTATTCGGACCCCCCCGGGGGGGGTCCAGCACGTAGAGTGACGACTGCCCCTGCCACGATCAATCCTTGAATTGCCTGCTTACGAGGCCCCGAATCTGTTCTCCAAGAGCTCGAGAAGGCGCGCTTCCATTGCTTCATCTTTTTTCACCTCGTCGAGTCCCTCCGATGCCATCCACGTATGTACCTCCGCATCATCGCTTGAAGTAAGCATAATGACGGGAATGTGCTTCCCCCACCCCTGGCTCCGCAGCTCCTTATACATCGCCATCCCGTCCATGATCGGCATGCGCACATCAAGGATAATAAGGTCGACTGGGACGTCCCTTGCTATCGCGAGCGCCTTGCTCCCACCTGAGGAATCGTACGCAACGTATCCATTCTGCCGGAGGATCGAATGAACCTTTTCTCGGATGAGGGAAGAGTCGTCGATGACCAGTACTTTTTTGCTCATGTCGCCATTATATCCAAAAACAAGCAGCGCGGTATTGCCCTAAACGATGCGACCCCTCCCCCGAAAAACGGAGCCTATCCTCGCTTTTTCTGCTATCTTCTCTCCCTCTAGTGCACATCTAATATGCTATAGCATATTAGATGTGCACTAGAGCTCAGCCGGAAGATTGAAGGCTCTTCGGAGCCACGCGTCGTGCTCAATACTTTCCGCACGAAGATAGAGGACGTCCTTTCCAAGCCGAAATTCCGCCTTGAGCATCACTACGAGCGCCGCAACTTCGTGCGGGTAGACCCAAACGCTGTCCTGAAGCCGAATGAAGCCGACCTCGGCGAGGCTCGACTGAAGCATATTTCTCTTTCCCTTCCGTGACTCCGGAATATCGTAGATCACCATCCGCCAGTGTCCATCCCAACGTTTCGGCTCAGGTATCTTCTGTCCGTCGAGCATATACCGTGTAAGAGAGGCGCTCCCCTTTTCTGTGAGTCGAAGGTATGTCCCTCCGTTTTCCTCTACGCGACGAACAAAACCAGCCTCTATGAGACGTTTGCATGCGCGATCGATGATGTATCTGGGGCTTCTTTCACGAGCGGCTCGCTTCCGATCGTGTTCCACTTTGGAGATCAGCCCGATCACATTTGGAGCAATCGCACCGACCGCGAGAACACCGGCGACCCCTAGCGCAGAGAGGACCGCGCGCTGATATTTCCCGAGACGATCTCCGACCTCCTCCCGAGTTCTCGCGCCAGCGCGATGAGAAACAGGTAGCTGATCCTGATGCTTGAGCAACCCTCCTTTCTTCATCTTCTCTCCCCTACGCGAAGACGGTATCCGCCGCGGCATATCAGCACCCCTTTCTTTGGTTTCTTCTTTTGAATTTCTTTTCATCGCTCCATTTTACCCCACTGCACATCTAATATGCTATAGCATATTAGATGTGCAGTGGGGTGGAGACGGAGACGAGGATGTTTACAGCAAAGACTTTGGTGAAGAATATTTCACCACATGATCTAGCGAAAAACGGTGGCTATCCCCGTTTTCCTACGGCTTGAGTAAGCGGCAATTCCCTCTTGGGAGAAGTTTGGAAATATGTTGACAAATTGATAATACGTGCTACTAAGAAGGCAGGATTTTCTTGGATAAAACGTCATGCTCGAGCTTGGTTTACTCCTCCTCTGCTGCGCTATCGTTGTGGCCATTCTCATTCACGGGAAAAAATTGCTTTGGGCGTACCGAATGAACCAGCTTGCACTTCGACTCTCATTTGGCCCGGCGCTACTTCAAGTCTTTCTCAAACAGGAGGAGGTCTGCGAGAGAGTGCGAGGACGATACCCCAAAGCAAGCTATACCGACGAAGAGATCATTGGAGTGCTGTACGCAATGGAGACACACGGCCGCGTAGAGCGAAAAAACGAGTACCTCAATATCAGTAGCCATATCGGCACCATGGTCCGAGACCTCAGAGAAGAGATTGCCGGGGATACCCAAAACTCTGAGCCTGATGAAGTCATGAAGAACGTCATCAATGCCTTGGAAGGGCTTTCCGACGAGGTGAAGGATTTTGATCCGCTTCCGTGTCCCCTCTGGAGAAAACGTCCGCGGGGAAAGAAGCGGAGGCCGCCGACGAACACAGCCGAAGCAGGAGCACGAACACAACACCTCCATGCATAGGAACACAACAGACAAGCCCGAAAAACTCGGGCTTTTTCTTACGCCAAAAAAACACCGCCTGGCAAAACCAAGCGGTGCAGAGTGATTGAGCGAAGGGACGCGATGTGCTACGAGTAGCGTTCATCCCCGAGAGCTTCAAAATCAATTGTGATCTCCTCCCATGCTCTTATGTCGCGAGCAGCGAAGAACGTATAGTTCCGGTGTTCGCACGACGGCTGATCCGAATGCCGGATATACCAGCCGATCGACATGCGGTTGAAATTGGAGGGGGCATGATACCCGCTCGAATCCTTCACGCAGTAGAGCGCGAGCTGCCCCCCTCCCGGCAAACGCTCGAGTGTGCGCGTGCGCATGAGGCGATAATCATCCCTTACAAAGAGCGGCAGATATGTTCCCGCCGGAATATCCTCGGTCGCGAAGATGCCGATCTCGGTCGCATTGACCGGGCGAAGAACAAAAATCAGCTTTGATTTCATTTTCCACTCCTCTGTGTCGGGACTAGGCCCGTGTATGGAACTTCATATCCTGTTAAAATTATACCATGGTTTTTAAATTTATGCAAGTCTATGGCGACGAGGGGTGTGAGGAACGAAAAATATTTCACCACATATCAGGCGAAAAACGGTGGCTGTCCCCGTTTTCCTTTTGAAATTCTTTTCATCGCTCCATTTTACCCCACTGCACATCTAATATGCTATAGCATATTAGATGTGCAGTGGGGTGGAGACG
>DATIBL010000118.1:0-17705 GCA_035457505.1 Minisyncoccota bacterium
TCCCGTGCGCATCATGGAAAATTTCCTCGGAAAGCCGATCGACAGCGCCACAGCGTCCTCCCCCGTGCGGCTCACCGGCTGGAGCAGCATCCCGAAGGTCGGCGCCAAGGTCACCCTCGTCGCATCCAAGAAAGAAGCCGAAGAAGCCGCCCGCACAGCTGCCGCAACGCCGATCGTCCCGATCATCGATGATGGTGCCGCTGATCGCGCGGTCCTCCCCGTGATCATCAAGACCGACGTCTTAGGCACGCTCGAGGCGATCGAGCACGAGCTCACCAAGCTCACGCACGAGCGCGTGCGCATCAAGGTGCTCCAGAAGGGCGTGGGCAGCATCACCGAGGGCGACATCAAGATGCTGATCGGCTCCAAGCACCCGATTGCGATCGGATTCCACACCAAGGCCGACGCCATGGCGACCGACCTTGCGCGCGAGCACGATGTTCCGATCAAGACCTTTGATATTATCTACAAGCTCACGGAATGGCTTGCGGAGGAAATGCAGAATGCAGCCCCGAAGCGCGAGATGGAGGAGAAGATCGGCGAGCTCAAGGTGATCCGCATCTTCAGCCAGCAGAAGGACAAGCAAGTCATCGGCGGACGCGTGGAGACCGGAAAGATCCAGATCGGCGCAAAATTCAAGATCCTCCGCCGCGACACCGAGGTCGGCGAGGGCGAGATCCTCGAGCTCCAATCCCAGAAGATCGCAGCGAGCGAAGTCCTGGAGGGCAACGAATGCGGCCTTTCTGTCGAATCCAAGATCACGATCGCGGAGCGGGATGTCCTCGCACCGTTCATCGTCGTCACGAAGTAGCGTATGTCTGAGACCAAAAACATCCGCGCCGCTTCCCGGATCAAGGAGCTCGCGGCAAATTTCCTGGAGCGCACCTCGAACCACCTCTCGCTCATCACCGTGACCGATATCGACCTTTCCCCCGACGGAAAGACCGCCGATATCATGATCTCCGTTCTCCCCGACACCAAAGCGAAGGCCGCTGTTGATTTTGCGAACCGCAACCGCGACGACTTCAAAAATTATCTCAAGGATCGTGTCCGGCTTCGCGTTATCCCCCGCGTGCGTTTCCTTATCGATATGGGCGAGCTCAATCGCCAGCGCATCGAGGAACTCTCCGCCGAGGAGAAGCGCAGGGTGAAGTAGCCCGCACGCTTCAGAAATTCTCCCAAAAAGAGGGCATACCCTCCCCTTCGCGCTGAGCAGCAAAAGTGCTAGGATGAGCCACATCGGCCTGTCTGGTCGACGTTCGGCCTAGTCGCCAAGCTAGGATGAGCAAAATCGGCCTAGTCGCCAAGTGGATGAAAAGCAAACTGCTTTGCTTTTCATCGGGTTCGCGAAGCGAATGCGCCGTTGTTGAGCGAAGCGAAACAGGCGAAACGAGGGAAAGGTTTACCTTACCCTTGGCGCCATGAAATGCTATCGTAGTTCTCTGGGCCTAGTCGCCAAGTGGTAAGGCAAGAGTCTGCAAAACTCTTATACGGCGGTTCGATTCCGCCCTAGGCCTCCAGCAAATTCCTCCGATCATTGCCCGGGTGGTGGAATGGTAGACACGCGACACTTAAAATGTCGTTCCCGAAAGGGATTGTGGGTTCAAGTCCCACCCCGGGCACCAGGGAGTCTTCGACCGTGTCGGGAGAAACGCGCCTGCGCGCGTTTCGTGTGGACTTGAAAGCCGGAGCTATGCTGAGCGAGCACGCGAAGCAGCGAGGCGGGGCTGAGGAAATTTACGAGCGACGGCGAGTAAATTATCCGTGGCCAAGTCCCACCCCGGGCACAAAAGCGAAACTCGCAAAGCCAACTGCTTGGCTTTGCGCGCTTTTGTGGGCCGGAGCATGTCGTGAGTACGGCGTCCGCGCCGCATGGAACGACAGCGAGGCGAGGTGAGGCTTGGCGTTTGGGAACCCGCGAAGCGGGAGCCAAGCCGCAAGACTTGTTGAGAACTTTTCTGAGCAGGAGCGAAAGAAAAGATCCAACAAGTGGACAGCTCCTGTAGGGAGGCGAGCACTTAGGCTTTTGTGAGCAAAGTGAAACAAAAGACTTAGTGACTTGGGACCAAAAGCTTCGATAAAGGGTTTTCGAGCCCTCCGAGCAAGACGCGCAGGCGTCTTGCTCGGAGGTTCAACCAAAAGGCGCCGCACTCGCGACGCCTTTTTCATGTCCCCCCGGTAGGGCTCGAACCTACGACCGTCTCGTTAAGAGCGAGCTGCTCTGCCAACTGAGCTACGGAGGGATGGACCGTTGAAGTTTTTCAACCTAGCTATCGATCAACCAAAACAGCCACGGAGAGATGCACTGTTGAAGTTTTTCAACCTAGCTATCGATCAACCAGGACAGCCACGGAGGGATGCACTGTTGAGACTTTCCGACCAAGCTATCGATCAACCAGGACAGCAATGGAAGGATACTGGAAATATAACAAAACGGCAAAGAAAATCAACGGGAAGCCTATTCGTTCGCAGGAATTGATCGGATACCCTCTCGAACCAGCACTTCTTGTTGTGCCAGCAGATTGAACACAAGTCACGGTGCCCAGGAGAGGATTTGAACCTCCACTTTTGTAGCACCAGCTCCCCTAAATCAGACTGGCGTGCCAGCTTATTTGAACTCAGATTGTGCAGTGCCCAGGACTGGACTCGAACCAGCACTCCTTGCGGAACCAGCTCCTAAGGCTGGCGTGTCTACCAATTTCACCACCTGGGCGTAACCAAGTTATAGCACGTCGCGATTTCCGATGGGAGCGTTTGGAATCCTCGGGAATGGAGTCTGACCACCATTTTAGATCCCTCTCGTTCGTTTCTCAGACTGTGGCGAAGCTTGTTCATGTCCTCCTTAATCCCCCCCCCCCCTCAACAGAGCCGTTTCGGTGCATGCCTGATATATTGACAGAATGAGTATTTTTGTGCTATAATCCACATAGATACCGCTGTTTGACAGTGGATCACAAAAGCATATTTCCCTAGATCGGATCGAAGGAGGCATCATGGAAAACGGCCACAGCCACACCGACGTCTTTGGCGCTGCAGAACTTGTCGCAACAGTCATCGGCGCACTCGGAGGGGGCATGGGTCCCCGCATTCTCGATTGGATGAAGCACAAAACCCGCTTTGGCGGTGCAGTGGAGCAAGTCGTCCACGCGGTGCAAAACACTGATCGCGGATACGCCGACGAAGCAACCTGGGGCACAGCGCTCCAGCAGCTTGCCACACGAGAGGACGGACGCAACAAAGTTCGTGCACTCACCGAGCTGCTCGACGAAATGGGCAAGAACGATGCATTTGAGGCGACAGCATTCCGACTCATCGCGGTCGGCATGAAAAAGCAGACCTCGACGGCAAAGAAGGCCCCGCCTGCAAAGGACGGTGCACCAGTTCCGGATGTCACGACCACTTCGACTGACATCGCACCAATCGTCGACTTCATGGACTTTTGCGCAACGACGGTTCTCGAACTCGAGTCCCCCGCCGCCGCTCGTGAGTTCCTCAAGAAGCACCAATTCGTGAAGGAACATTGGACGAAGAAGGGCGTTACTCTCTGGCGCAACGCGACGGCTCTCGTCGCACGCCACACCGGACTCGACGGGGAACAGGACGAGCGAGGCATCGCCGACGAGCTTGGCGACATGCTCTCGGCTTTTGCAGCATCACTCCCCGACCCCGAAGCACTGGTTCCGGTCAAGATGGGCCTCATCGGACGATTCGTGAACGCCACAATCTACGGCCCGAAACCTCAACCCGAAAAGATCCGCCAGGGCGACGGCGCGATCAAAGCGATCGGCCGACTCCTGGGGGTTCTGACTCTCGAAGGAACGATCATGAAAGATATGTTCACGCGGTTCATGTATGGAGCCGCATATGGAAGCAACGCGATCTATCAAAAAGCAGCGACGGCGGTCCTGGGATTCTTCCTGGCCTACCTGAGCTTGCTCTGGCTGGCTGCCGGATTCGATGTTCGGTGGCTCGCCACTGGCACGATGTGGCTCGGAAGCATCATTCTGACCCTTGCCTTCTGGCAACCGCTGGCCGGCGGCATCCTCTCGCTCGGTGAATTCTTGAGCGTCAAGGATGATCCGAACAAGAAAAGTGTCCTTCGCGGATTCCTGCTGCTTTTCATCGCAGCGGTCTTCGCGGGCAACGTCGCGATCTTGCTTGGAGTCATCGGTTCGGGAGAAATGTTCCCGTACTGGATTCTTGGCTTCCTCTGCATTCTCGCGATCGGTGCCTCACGCCTCGAGATCTGGCTTCCGCGCATTGCGGCGCTCATGATGGTCATGGCGACGATTGGAACAATGACCGCAATCGATCCGCTCCTTCTCGCAAAGGTTGGCATCAACCCGAAAGCATGGGAGACGACCAAAAGCGAAATCACGGCAAAGGAGATCGCAGACAAGGATCTTGAAATCCGCGACACGCGAAAGAGTGCGACGCTCAAGTATCTCGAAAAACTCCAGAAATGCGAGCTTACGGGCAACGAGCGCGTTCCCTTTAGCGCAGAGCAGAAGAAAGCATACGACGATGCCTGCAGGGGTCCGTCGAATGCTGTGACGCTTGATGAAGTCAGGCAGTACTGGCCCGGACTGCACGAAGCCTGGATCGAAACATATGGCCGCGGTGCGTTCGCTGGCGCAGCGAGTGAACCTCCGCAAGACGGTGCAAAGAACGGCCAAAGCCCATCGGGTATGGTCGCCAAGGTCCAGGGATGGGGACAGCAGTACGGATGGCCAGTCGTGATCGCACTTCTCGTCTTCCACATCTGGCTTCTCATCTGGGGCGGCGGGAAACTGAAGGAGAAGTATCTCAGCTCCGACAGCAAGGAAGAGACTCCGGCAAAAAAGTCTGAGCCCAAGAAGAAGGACGACAAGAAGTCCTCCGGCTTCCCGACCAAGACGCTCCTCGCGATCGCAGCACTCGGTGGCGGCGCATACTACTGGCCCGACATTGGACCGGTTGTACAGAATGTTCCGGCGCAAGCCCGACAGTTTTATGAGAGAAATGCCCCGGCGTACTTCAATACGCGCCAGCCTCGCCCCGGCGTCATCACGCCGGAAAATGTCCGCTTCTGGAGAGCGTCACCCAACTTCAACGTTGGGCTCGAGCTTGATCCGGTATACTCGGCAGGTGCGGGGCTCAATAAAGATCTCACACTCTCCGACGACAGCCGGACCGAGATCCTCGCGGACAGCGTCCTTGCAAACGGCGACACCGCCGCCGCTCCATCCGGAAAGATGTACGTCGTCCTCGTCGCCAATCCCTCGCGGACAAGCATCGTCCTCGGAGGGCCGGCAAACAGCTCCTGCGCACGCTGGAGTAGAAGTCGCGACCGCTGCGTCGAGCATATCGGCGCATGGCATACCGACACGAGGTCCGGCCATTTCCTCTGGAAGTGGAACGACAGCCTCATGACGGCGAAGATCTACCTCTTCGAAGGCGATGAACGGCTCGCAGAGTTCCTTGTGCGCTTCGCGAGCGAGCTTCAGTGATCCACTTGTATCAACAGTAGTTCCTTTCCCAAACGGACGCTTCGGCGTCCGTTTTCTTTTTTGCCGATCCTTGACCCGCCCCAGGGATGCCGATTTAATGACAAAGACGCATGAACGCATTTCAATTGAAGCTGCTGGCGGTGATCGCGATGATCGTCGACCATATCGGGGTATTCTTTTTTCCCGACGTCGTTCTATTTCGCCTGATCGGAAGACTCGCGTTCCCGATCTTTGCATGGACGATCGCGAACGGCGCTCGACATACGCGCAATGTGCGAAGCTACGCCCTGCGTCTCTTCGGATTTGCGATCCTCTCCGAGCTTCCCTACCACTTCGCAGGAACGTTCCGCGATCCCGAATTTTCGCAGATCAATGTTCTTTTCACGCTTTTTATCGGACTGATCGCGATTCTCGTCATCCAGAGATCGCCAAAGCCATTCTGGCCGATCCCGATCATCTTCCTCGCACTGATCGCTGATCTTCTGCATGCCGACTATGGCTCGCTCGGCGTGCTCGCTGTCGTCGGATTCTATCTTTTTGCTTCACAGCGAACCGTACTCGTGATCTATCAGTCTGCGATCTTCCTGTTCCCGTACCTGCTGACCGCAATTTCCGATTCTGCAAAATTTGTCGAGCAGTTCTCGGGCGACATCCTCGAAAACAACATGCAGCTTTTCGGCTTGCTCGCGCTTGTGCCGCTCGCGCAGTACGACAACAAGCCCGGGAAGCATATGGGCTACTTCTTCTATCTTTTCTATCCCCTGCAATTCGTGGTCATTATCATACTCCAGCGCATGCTGCTCTAAGCGTGGTCGCGCAAGGGAGGTGACTTGTCTGATCAAGTGAGAACAAGAAGAACACTCACTGCCCCTGTTCCTCCTCAAGTTCCTGCATGCATCTTCGTACAAACGCTGCATACCGCTCGGCAAGGTCCTCCTGCGCGAGCATTTTGCGATACGGAACTTGGATCAGGCTTCCCGCCAGCTCATAGGCGAGACGAACGGTACGCGACGGACGCGCCGTGCGCTCGGCATAGGCCGCGTGAAGATGTTCGGCAAGATCGCGATCAGTGAGCGCGGCGACGTCGGCGCTCGTCCGACACACGAGAAAATAGCGATCATGCACTCTCCAGGCATCCTTCGGCGGCATCACGTCGATAAAGGAGACGCCATCCTCGGAAAAAAGAATGTTCTCTCCGTTCACATCGGTAACGACGGAGAGCGATCGGTCCAAATCGCGAAAATAGGGGTCGCGATCAAGCGCGGCCTCGAGCAGCGCACGCGCGCGATCGACATCCGCTCGTGAAAGCGTCGGCTCTGCCGTGTATGCCCATTCGCAAGTACCGAGGATCTCGTCGCGCACATGGTCCATGCGTCGGTCGAAGAACTCCCGGAGCATATGCGCCCGAAGCTCGGTGAGCATATCGAGGCGGTCGTTCAGCGTATGAACATACGCTCGAAGTTCCTCTGGGGTGGTTGTCCGCGCCCGTAGGCGGGTGATCAAGTCGCGCGAGGTATCGATCCGCCGCATGACGAGATAGAGATCCTCGCCTTCGCCGTCATCCACGTGCCGGTACTGATCCCCGTCGCGGCGCACTTCGCGGAGTTCAAGATACACATCCGGCGCCATCGTGTGGTTCCAAAGAAAATCCTCCGAGATATACGCTCGGCGGACAGCATGGTCGGCAAGATCGGCAAAATCCGCCGTCCGGCGCTTATACACCTTATGCACGCGATCGCCATGGACAAAGAGCTTCGAAAGGACGGTCTCGATCACGCGATCAGGGTCGCTCAAAATCCCCTCGACGGCGTTTCGCTCGAATGCATGCAGCAGTTCCATGGATGGATTGTATCGGCTGCCGGTGAAAAATGAAATCCGCCCCACAAGGGGGCGGATGTTTTGCCAGTGCGTCAACAGGCCACGAACAGCTGCTTTTCGAGATCGAAGAGCGCAGTGCGATGCTCTCCGCGGAATTCGCCTTCGATGATCACCATGCGGCCGCAATCATGATGCCGGACCCAGAGCGCAATATGCTCGGCATATTTGAGTGCGGTCGATTCGTTCGCGATGATCCCGAACATGTCGCGCGTCAGATTGCAGAAGATCTCGTAATGCGAGACGATCACTGCCGACCGGAGAGTCGGAGACTTCCGAGCCGTGCGGATGCGCTTTGCAAGAAATGCATACCACCTGGCGCGAACTTCGCCCGGCGTTTCGAAGATCGACGCATCGGCGAAGACCGGTTCGGTCTCATAGTCGATGTATCCCTTCCCAGAAAGCCCCTGGCAGGCCGCACGAGCACGAGCGGGGTCGCGCCAAACCAGTGCGTCGAGCTCTTTGCGAACGCGGATCGGCCTTCTGTGCTCAAGCGCTCGCGCAAGAGTGATCGCGGTGCCATGCGCACGAGGCGCAGGCGATGTTTCGAGCGCTGGAGTGCGACCCGAGACCCGCTCCGCGTCCATCCACGGGGCGACGTGTTCAAATGCGACGCGCCGCACTTCGGCGATTCCGTCTTCCGTGAGATCCGGAAGAATGCCCGTGTACTGCGTCTTTCCATGCCGCACGCAGAGTAAGCTCAGCGTGATCCTTTGTACGTCCAATTGGAGCTCCTTTTCTCAAGTGGCAGATGTACCCGGAAATATTGTTACACGAGTTTATTGATGAGTCAAGGTTCTGAGCGTAAAAAAAAGAATCGAGGTGAGTAACCCCCCTTTTTTTTATAACACCGGGATGCCGAGGGGGTTGAGCGGGGCGCCGACGAGATTGCCACCGGTGTCTAGGCCGAGAGAGGTCTGGAAATACCCCACAATGCCCCAAATTGAGACAAGGACAAAGATGCCGACCATTCCCCAAACAATGAAGCCCTTCCCCTTTTGGACCGCTTCTTCGTCTCCTGCATGCCCGATAAACAGGACGATCCCCCAGAAAAAGACGAGGACGGCAACAGAAAAGAGTATCCCGATAAGGTAGGTGACCGGCCCGACCCAAAACGAGATCGCCTCGCCGACATTCGACACTGCAGCAAACGCCGCCGATGGGGCGAGGGCAATAAAGAGTGCAATTGGGGTGACCGGAGGCAAGAGAGATGCGCTAGAGATTGGGGACATACGTCGGGAGCGAGGGGCCCTCGAAGAGATTGCCGCCGGCGTTGAGCCCGAGCGAGCTCTGGATGTACCCCAGAATGCCCCAGATGGAGACAAGGACAAAGATGCCGACAATTCCCCAGACGATAAAGCCCTTCCCTTCCTCTACTTTGCGCTCGTCGCCCGCATGCGCGATAAAGACCACGATCCCCCAGAAGAACACCAGGATCGCGACCGAAAACAGGATATAGATGAGATAGGTGAGCGGGCCAATCAGAAACGTGATGAACTCCCCAATGCTCGATACAGCAGCAAACGCAGCCCAAGGCACGGAAACGAGCGAAAACGCCAGTGCGCGTGCAAGGATGCGAGAAGATGAAGAAACGCTAGACATAGTTCATGACGGCGGGATCGGCGCCGATAGAGGAGATGACGAACTTCATGATTGCAAAGACGGACATCATGATGGTCATGCCGATAATACCGTAGATCATCACACTTCGGCCCTTTTCGCGCGCTTCGTCGCTCTCAGGGTTCCAGATGTACTGCACGACGCCCCAGATGAAATAGACGGTGGCGAGAGCAAACATGATGGCAATGATCGGGTTTAGGATCTGCGTGTTGATCTTGCCAATCATATTGAGCACGTACGCCGGGATCGCGGCGGATGCGGCGAACGGAAATGCAATCGCAAAAAACGAGAGAAGCCAGCGGAGAATGTTCGTTTTCATGATACCCCAGTATAACACGAGGATTGGAGAGAAAAGGAAGTAATGCACAACGAGTGGCATAGGGAGATACAAAAGCAGCCCGGGAGGGCTGCTTTTGAGTCGATCGACAAACTTTGGAAAACTAGGGAGCTGTCGAAACCGACGGAATCGGAAGTGCGACAACCGGAGGTGCCGACGAGGTCACCGTACCAGAGAGGCCGAGGGCCGTCTGGAAGTAGCCGATGATGCCCCAGAACGCAACCATGACGAAGAGTGCGATCATACCCCAAATCATGAGGGTCTTACCGGACTCCTTCGCTGCCTCATCGCTTGCCGATGCAATGTACTTGACCAATCCCCAGAAGAACACGAGGACCGCAAGCGACATCAAGACCGGGATCAAGAAGCTAACAATGCTCGCAAACGTGGTGAGGGTTGCGTTGAGCGGGTTCGTTGCGAATGCGATGCTCGGAAGAGCAAGAGCCGCAACAATTCCCGCGATGGTGTACTTTTTCATAAGTCTGAAACGAAAAAACAATTAGTAATAATGAACATTTAACGACCTTCCTTTAATCGATATACACATTGTACTGAACTATCCGTTCTGTACGCAATGACCATTCCCCCAAAGCTGTGGATTTCTTTTTCTCGAGATCGACTGGATTCCGACATCGAATACGGCATTCCGTCAATGCACGACAATGGAGATTTCTTCAGCGACAGCTGTGGATTGAGAAAGATCGATTTTAGGCCATTGAATTCGAATCACTCTCCAAAGATCGGACATTTTGAGGCCACCACAACACAAACACTCCGGGGGCAATGCTACCGGAGTGTAGTGAAATTTTTATGATGCTCTAGTACAGAGTGCCGTTCTTGTCTTTGTACTGAAGCTCGGGCGCCGCGAGGCCGAGAGAGCCGTAGAGTACCATACGAGCGATTCCCCAGATCGAGAAAATCACAAGAAACGCCACGATCCCCCAGACGATGAACTGCTTCCCCTGCTCGCGGCGCTCGGGATCGTTCGCATTGGCAATAAATCGCACCATCCCCCACACAAAACACAGGATCGCGAGCACCCAGAAGAGCACGAACAGGCGCATCAGGATGTCGATGGCGAACGTTTCGAGCTGGTAGACATTTCCAACCGCTGCGCTTGCGACAAAAGGCGTCCCCAGAAGGAGCAGGGAGGCAGGAAGTATGACTCGCGTGGAGAAAAGCATGGGTATCATAGATCAGGAAATAATTATGGGCTCGGCCGTCCAAGCACGGGAATGCCGAACGTGTCACCGAGACTTGAGGTGGTGAGTGTGAGGATCCCCCACAGACCGAAGGTGACGATCACACCAATAATGGACCAAAGCATGTAGCTGCGGTATTTTTCGCGGGCCTGCTCGTCGTCCCCGTGCGCAAAGTACCAGAAAAGCGAGTAGATCAGACCGACGCCCATCGCCATAAGGAGAATGAGCGAGATCCCTTGCAGGATATCGATGAAAACGTCAGCAGCCTCGCGGAAGGTCGTTGCTCCGGCAGCAAATGCAACAGATGGCACAACAAACAATAGGGCAAGCGGAGAGCGTTTCATAAAGTAGGGGCGAGTTATGGAGCAACGCTTGCAACCGTCGCGCGGATAAGTTCGGCAATGATCTTGGCTCCGAGGATGATCGCTGCGCCGACAAGCACCCACATGAACGCATGTTTTGCCTCGGTCTGCTGCTTTTCATTGTCGCCTGCTGTCGCAAAGAGGTATCCGGCGTAGATGATCGCAATAACGAGAACGGGAATCATGATGGCCTGAAAGATCTCCAGAAGGCCGGTCACGAAAGCTGGGAGATTTGCGTAGAACGGAACGGGATTATTGAGCGTCGTGGACATGGTGATTGAGGACTAGAGACAAACGCCAGTACCGCCAAGAGAGAGAATCGTTTCACAGATCGCCTTCTCAAGAACGAGCGCACCAAGGATAAGTGCGACGCCGACCAGGGTCCAGAGAATAACACGCTTGGCTTTGGTTGCCTGCATTTCGTTGCCGCCCGCGGTCGCAAAGAGGAATCCGGCATAGATAATAAAAAGTACGCAGAGCGCGACGGCGATCGGGAGGATCATTTCGATGACCTTGAGCAGAAAGACCGGGATGTTATCAACGCCGGCCCACACTCCTGCAATCGGGTTGTTGTATGCCTGTGCGAGAAAGGGCGCGAGGCCAATCACAGAAACAGCGGCGAACAATCGGAGAGATGGAGATCGCAGAGACATACAGAGAGCTACCCGAGTAAATTGAGCGGAGCAGACGAGCCAACAAAGAAGTTCAGGATGAAGTTGATGATGAGCCACGCAGCGAGAATGACGCAGAAACCGAGCAACACGTCCCAGAAGATGTTGTGCGCGCGGGACACCTTTCCCTCGTTCCCCGCTGCGGTGAGATAGAGAATACCCGCATAGACGAACATGATCGCGGCGAGCGGCGCAGAGAACTTGAAGATGAGGAAGTTGATGACGTTCTGCGCAAGCGTCACCAGGCCGTCGAAATCGCACATGTTGGTCGTCATCCCACCGGAAACCGTCGTCCCGCAAGGAACCAAACCAGTTGGAGCCCCTGCGAGCGCCGCGATGGGCAGCGCGAGAAGTGCCGTCGATCCAAGGAGGGTGAGCGTACTGCGAGAGGTCATGCTAGTTGGTGAAGAAATATCCATTGATAACAGCCTGAAGCAGGACGTTGGCTCCGGACATTGCGTCGTCAACGCTATTTTTGCCCGAGGTAATATTGTCCACCATATCCTTGAAAATACGATCGCTATCTTCGGTGCGCGGATCAAGCCAGGTACGTGCGCGGATCGCAGAATCGTAGAACACTGCATCTGCCGCGCCAGGGGGACGGATGGCCAAGAGATCGCGGCGCACCGGTGGAAGATCGAATCCATCGGCGAATTTTTTGGCATTTTCCTGATCGAGAAGAAGCTGAATCGCAATAAACGAGGTATTTATGTTGCGCGATGTCTTCAGAACGGAGAGTCCATGCATGCGCGCCATGGTGATCTCCGAGCACTGCAGATCGTCGCGGCGGCACGGAAGCGGGACTTGGGCGACGTCGAAATTGAGGTGCGGGTTGGACTGCTGGAGGATCTTGTAGGTCGAGGCGACGTCAAAATACATGGCGAGATTGCCATTCAAAAATTCGGTCCGGGCGCTTTCGAATGAACGGTTCCAGGTATAGGTATCCTTGAGCGGATTGGAGAAATTCATGAAATACCGCATTGCCGCAACAGAATCGCCCTGGATATTTGGCGGAAGTGTCCCATCGCCCATGAGCGTCATGTTCCACATGGCACCGCTGCGCTTCACCAGCGGATTACCGATCTGGAGAAGGAACATCGCAATGGTATCCTTTGCAGTCTCGACGTTGACGTATTCGCCGAACGGAACGGCACTCTGAACGATATTCTGGTTCTTGTCCTTCTTGGTGAGCTTGGGCACCATCGGCGGGAGCTCCTCCCAGAAGCGCGGCGGGCTCGTGAGCGACGCGTTCGCGAAAAGATCACGATTCCAATACATGACGAGCGGATCCAGCGAGAACGGGAAGGCGATCATACCGCCATCAAGCACATAGACATCAGCTGCCTGAACAAACGTATTCCGGAATTCGCGCTCGCCGAACTGTGGCGTATAGGGAATCGGAATGATCTTGTCGACGTAGCGGATGATGAGATCGTGCGGAAGAAGCACGACGTCGGGGCCGCGGCCAGACGCAAGCGCCTCGATGATCTGGCGATCAAAGGTCTTCGGGTCAAATGACCGATAGGTCACCTTAAAGCTATCCTGATATTTGGTATTGAACTCCGCAAAAAAACCCGCCAGATAGCCATTGTCAGGAAGCGTACCCCAGATCACCACCTCGCCCTGTGCCCCAGAGAGCGCCATGGGCTTGTCGTCATCTTTGCTCTTCGGATCAGACTTGGCGAAAACAATAACGCCGATAACGAGCAGGAGGCCGAAGATGGCCATGAGCATATACTGGAATGTGGATTTCTTTCCCATGCGTGAGGTGGAAGCGGGTTATTTTCTTGGAAGGGGTGCGATCGTTCCGTGGACGGATTGCTGGGCAGCGATCTCTGGATTTGGCGGGACATAGAGACCCTTGCGATAGACGAGTCCGTAGTGGAAATTGCCAGCGTTGATCGCGCGCTCAAAGGAGAATCCCATCGGGTCGATGAGGTCGCGCGCCGCGTGTTCGTCGATCACCTCACTTTTGGTAGGACCCATGCTATTGAACGACCCAGACCAATCGACAACGAGAAGCCGTCCGCCATGATGGAGAATGCGCTTAGCTTCGTTGATGACGGCTTTTTTGTCGGGAGTCTGGAAGAGCACATTGGAAACGATCACGACGTCGCAAGAACCGTCGCGGAGCTTGGTACCGCCCATTTTTTCGAGATTGCCCCAGAGATACTCGATGTTGCCGAGACGCTCTTCTTTTGCGGTATTGCGGAGACGGGAAAGCAGGTCCTTTTGGACTTCGATCGCATACACGCGCCCGGTTCCGCGGAGGGCTTTGGCTGCCGCGATGCTGTACGCCCCAGCGCCCGCACCGAAATCAGCCACAATCTCCCCCTCGCGCAACCCGAGCTGCGCAATATTGTTCTCCGGTTCGGAAAACATAGATGCAGCTATTGTACCACCATGCGGACCGTCGCGACACAAGAGGAAATCCCCAGTTTGTGGGTAGCGCGCGCAAAACCATGAAAAACCGTTCGAGGGAGCGGCAACATATTCTTCCATCTCAAGCGTATGCCACCGGACCACACTCTATATATAGAGTGTGGCAGAGCCCAATATCGAATCCGTCGATCCAGCGGAGGGTTCCGGGGGTTCTACGCAAGCGCGGTGATCGATGCGATCGCGTCGCCGGAGCGGAGCTTCATGATGCGGACCCCCTGGGTCTGGCGCCCGAGGCGCGGAACATCCTTGAGCGGAACACGAATCACCTGGCTATTGCGGGAAATGGCGACGATCTCCCCTTCGACGTCCGAAAGAATGAGTCCGGTCATCAGCTTGCCGGTCTTCGGCGTGACTTTTGCAGTCTTGATGCCGCTTCCGCCGCGCTTCTGGGTCTTATATTCCTTCACATGCGTCATTTTGCCATACCCCTGCTCGCTCATGACGATCAGATGCGCGTTCGGATAGTCCTTGCGGATGACATCGGCCGTAACTACGCGGTCGGAGCCTTTCAGATTCATCCCGCGTACCCCGCCAGCGCCGCGGCCCATTTCGCGCACGTCGGTGTGCTTGAACCGGATCGACTGGCCCTGTGCGGTAACAAGCGAGACGTCGTCGGACCCCTCCACAAAACACGCGGAAAGCAGCTGGTCGCCCGGCTGAAGCTTGATCGCGATCAGACCATTGCGGCGCACGTCGCGGAACGCATCGGCGGCGGTCTTTTTGACCACGCCCTTTTCGGTGACCATAAAGAGGCCGAGTTTGTCGGTTTGCTTGATCTCCTTCGGCATTGTGAGCATCGACGTAACGGTCTCCTCGTTTGATAGCTGGAGGTAGTTCATGATCGACTTGCCCTTTGTCGCCCGGCGGCCTTCTGGAAGGTCGTAGGCCTTGATCTGGTAGACCTTGCCCTTGTCGGTAAAGAAGAGCACATCGGCGTGGGTCGAGGTCGTGAGGAAAATCTTCACGAAATCCTCCTCTTTGGTATCGAGATCCATGACCCCGATGCCGCCGCGACGCTGCGTGCGATATTCGGTCGGATCGGTGCGTTTGATGTATCCGCCTGCCGAGAAAACGAGAATGGTCTCCTTTTCGGGGATCGTGTCCTCGATCGAGATCGTTTTGACCCCGCCTTTGACCACCTTGGTCTTGCGCTCGTCGCCATAGCGCTCCATCACCTCCGTGAGCTCACCTTTGATGACTGTGAGCATCTTCTTGGCGCTGCCGAGAATAGACTCGAGCTCGGCGATGATAGCCTGGATTTCCTTGAGCTCGTCCTCGATCTTCTTGCGTTCGAGGCCGGCAAGCCTCTGGAGCTTCATTTCGAGAATCGCGGTGGTCTGGCGATCAGAGAACTTGAACTTTGCCATCAGATTGGCATGCGCAGTGGGGGTATCCTTGGACGCTTTGATGATCTTGATGATCTCGTCGATGTGATCGAGCGCCTTTTTGAGTCCGAGCAGGATGTGCTCGCGATCGCGCGCTTTGCCAAGATCGAACTCCGTGCGGCGGCGAACGACCTCTTTGCGATGCTTGATGAATTCGGCAAGGATCGATTTGAGCGACAGCGTCTGCGGCACGCCGTCGACGAGCGCGACCATGTTGTAGTGGAAAGCCGACTCAAGCTCGGTGTGCTTGTAGAGATAATTGAGGATCTTCTGGCCCGGGACGCCCGCCTTGAGATCGATCGCGATGCGGATATCGCCCTTCGCGGATTCGTCGCGGAGGCCCTTGATGCCGTCGATCTTCTTCTCGCGCACAAGCTCGGCGATCTTGGAGATGAGCTCAGCTTTGTTGACGCGATACGGCAGCGAAGTGACGATGATCTGGCTCTGGCCTGCCTTCTGCTCGATGATCTCCGCTTCACCGCGACACACGACGCCGCCTCGTCCAGATGCGTATGCATGCTGGATCTCCTTTTTGTCGTACACAACGGCGCCGGTCGGAAAATCCGGCCCGCTCACGAACTCAAGAAGATCGTCGGTGGTGGCCTCTGGGTTTTCGATCAGGTGCATGGTCGCATTCACGACCTCGGCGAGATTGTGCGGTGGGATATTGGTCGCCATACCGACGGCGATGCCGAGCGTGCCGTTTAGGAGCAGATTGGGGACCGCAGCGGGAAGCACGGTGGGTTCTTTGCGTGAACCGTCGTAGTTGGGAACGAAACCGACAGTCTGCTTGTCGAGATCGTTCAGCAGCGCGGTCGAGATCTTCGACATCTTGGCCTCGGTATAACGCATGGCCGCAGCAGAATCACCATCGATCGAACCGAAGTTTCCCTGTCCGATCACGAGCGGATAGCGCATCGAGAACGGCTGTGCCATCTTCACGAGCGCATCATAGACGGCAGTGTCTCCGTGCGGGTGGTACTTTCCGAGCACGTCTCCAACCACAGCGGCGGATTTCTTGGTACGGGCTGATGACGTGAGACCGAGTTCCTGCATCGCAAAGAGGATGCGGCGGTGCACCGGCTTCAATCCATCGCGGACATCCGGAAGCGCGCGCGCCACGATGACCGACATTGCGTAGTCGAGATACGAATCGCGCATCTCCTTGGTGATGGAGATCGGCACCATCCCGCTCTCGGGACGCTCTGCCGCTTTGTCTGCCTGGGTCTCGTGTTTATTGGCCATAGGATGTTGTAGTTGCTGTTGTCGTTGCGATCATTGCTCTGCTCTCTCCACTCAGGTCTGCTTCTTCGAACGCACCAAGGATCTCGGCTCCGACGGGCGTATCGCTCGGGAGCGGCGCGCCGCCGGGATCATTTTTTTGCGCGGCATCGGCGAGCACCTGCTCGGCGCTATCGGAAAGCGCGGTCACCTCACCCATCCACCGATGTTTGATATCGTCTCCGATCGTACCCACGGTGCCAAGAAGCGCAGATGCCGGAGAGACTGTTCCGGGCTCATCTTCTTCGTACACGCTCATGCTCGAGCCGAAGAGCGCACCGAGCCACATCACGAAGATCACGAGCCACACAGGCAGGATCGTTGCCCAAAGAATCCGCTCGCGGATGTGATGGGGTTTCCTTCGGAGTCGGTGGAGAAGTCCTTCGCGCATAGAATCAGTCTGGCAGGAAATTAGGCGTGATCAGAAGGAAGCAAGACTGCGACCTCGCCCGCGAATCCCTCGAGGTCTTTGCGCTTCAGGGTGAGCTTCTCGACAAAATCGACGCGCTCGGCACCCGCCTCCTTGAGGAAGGTCGTAAGGTTCTTGTCTCCCTTGCCGCTCGTTGCGATCGGGATCACGAGCTTCGCATCGAGCATGACGGAAAGTTTCTCCGCATCGGCAGGAGAAAGAAGATCGTCGCCTGCAATCGGAACGAAGAGAATATCGACATCGCCGATGCCCTCGATCGTATCGCTCGAAAGCTCAGGCGTCGGAAGTGCGCCGAGTACGCAGACGCGGATGCCATCGAGCGTGAGCGTGTAGATGGTGTTGCGCAGCTCGTCTTTGCCGTAGGTCTTGGCTGCGGCAAAACCCATGACCTCGATGCCGCCGATCTCGTACTCCCCCGGGCCGCGGACGACAAACGGCTTCTTGTCGCCATGCTCAAGATTTTCGACGCCGTTGTAATCGGGATGATCGACGGAAATAAGCGCGATGTTCGATCCGAAGCGAATATTCTTTTCTTTCGATTTTTTGCTGAACGGATTGAAAGCGACGACGGTGTCGCCGACGGAGAGACGGATGAATTGTCCTCCAAAATA
>DATIBL010000119.1:0-2081 GCA_035457505.1 Minisyncoccota bacterium
TGATGGTCGAAAGCGAACGATTCACCGCCGCCGAGAGATCCACCTGAAGTCCCGCAACAACGCCGACGCCGGAATTCCAATGTGCGTCCGTCTGCCGATCAAAGAACGCCGTCACGTCGTGCGTCGAACGGAAATATGAAGAAAGACCCGAAGACTGAAGCGGGAGCGTCGTCATCTCTTCGCCGACAGCAGCGTCCGTTCCTTGCGACGAGGATTCATCGACATCAATGAACACCGAAAGATCGACGATGTCTGCGTTTCCCGCCACAATGAATCCGACATCGAGATACGCATTCACGACACGGATCCCGGAGCCCTCAATCACGATCGGCTTCGTCCCCGCTGTCGCTTTGACCGCGTTCCAGCTCGCGCCGGCATATGCGAGCACGTCGTCCGCACGAGCGGTATTATCCGAGGCGCTGCCGAGAAGATACTCGATGGTACGCATCGTCTTTCCGGTATATGCCGCTCGCGCTTCCTCCGGCGAGAACCATGAGCGGATCCCGAAGAGCGCGTCGATGCCGCCGAGCGACGAAAGCAGGACGAGGAGAGAAAGCACGAACGCCCCGGCGGGACGCGCAAAACGGCGGATGATACGGCGGCAATGAGCAAGGACGCGGATCATGGAGCAAGAGGGTCTGGCGGTGCATCTCCTTCGGGTCGCACAGGGGCCGTAGACGATGCGGAACCGATCGGCAACGCAGGCTGATCAGGAGACGAAACCGGCGATGGCGGCATACCCGGACCACGTTTGCCATCGCCCGCCGCGCGCGCTTCTTCGGTCACATCCACGCGCTCGCCTTTTGCCATGTCGTATCCCATGAGCCGCACCCGGCCGTCATCGCCGCGTTCTTCCCAAAGCATGGCGAACCGCGGACGCTCCGCCGAGCCCTCGCCCGCCGAGATGCGCACGGTTTCTCCCGTTGCCCTGCTGTAGGCATAGACATTCCATGCACTTCCGTCGAATGCCTGCCACGTGATCATCCCACCCGCAACGCCGGGGAACATGTCATGCGTGCTGTTCGTCGTGATCCGCGAAATCCGCCAGCCGGGCGTCGCACCAACCTGACGCGCAGCGTCGCCCTGATCGATCATATCGGGAAGGATGTCGCGCTCGGCCATGAAGATCTCCCAGTTTCCATCCGCCCATCCTTGCCAAACAACGGTCCCTCCTTCGACAGCAGGATTGAAGTTGCTCTCAAGCCCGGCGGTCACCGCACTCACGATCGGTGTCGAAGACGAAAGATCCGCATACATGATCTGCCAGCGCCCGCTATCCTCTGCCTGCCAGACGACCGAGCGCCCCGAGAGGTCCTTTGAAGGAAACGCGTCCTCGATCGCATTATCGGTGAGCTGGATCGCTGCGTCAGAACCTGAGAGAAAGATCTCCTTGTCGGTTCCCTTTCCATCGGTGCTGGCATTGACGGAAAGTGCGCCGCTCGCAACGGGTGCGCGTGCCCCCTCTCGTGCATCGTCCGAGAGACAGTAGTACCCGCCGCGTTCAAGCGTCACGCAACCGCTCAAGAATTCCGCCTTCACCTCCTCGAGCAATCGCGCTTTCAGGGCGTCGCGCTCGGCCGCTTCTCTTGCCGCGACGATCGCGGAATCTTCGGCACTCGCCACATCAGAATTTTGAGAGAAATCGGCCGATGGTGAGAGTGATGCGTCCGATGCAACAGCAGAAGACGTCGTGTCGGTTGACGAGGCGGAACCTTCCTCGATCACCGCGCCGGTCGAAGATGCCGCAGAAGTGCTCTCTTCGGTTGTCGTTGCAAACTCAGTGCCCCCACCCGAACCGGCCTCGATCTCGGCTTCTGTCGATGACGCAATCGCTTCAGATGAAGTCGCATCGGTCTCGCTAGACGAACCCTCTGACTCGTCGATCGGATCACTTTCAGACGGCACATCCTCCGATGAAGGTTCGGACGGATCAGAACTTTCCGTATCGGACAATCCCTCATCTTCCAAAACTTCATTCGCAGTTTCATCCTGTGATGCACCCGCAACCTCTCCGGAAGCAAAGGGGTCTCCCTCGCTTGCGGCCGCTTCTCCTTCGGACTGAGCAGAAACGGCATCCTGAG
>DATIBL010000120.1:0-2936 GCA_035457505.1 Minisyncoccota bacterium
TGCGGAGCGCATTTCCCGTGACATGGGCGACGATGCCAAGAATGCCTATCTCGCGATGTGGTTCACGGAACCCCGCCTCGCGGCGATCTATCCGGTCGCGGCATACAACGCCGGCCCCTCGCAGGCATGGAAGCTCTATCGTGAATTCCCGCCGGAGGATGTGATCGCCGCCGCCGAGGAATCTGCAGATGAACTCGGATTACCGAAAGAGGCTTTTGTTTCCCATCGCCCGTGCAACTGCGGAAAGGGAAAGAAGAAGCGCGTCACCATTACGCGATTCAACGGCGAGACGTATCACTATCTTGTGAAGCTTGCCCGCATGTGGCCGATCATCGAACGCTGGAGTGCTTCGGATGCGCATGCTCCGACACAGGCTCCGCGATCCGGCGATGCGTGCTGCGCTGCCGATCGTCCGATCCCGTAACACAATGCCGCCCTTCGTGGGCGGCTTTTGCATTCAGGAGCGCTGATATTGCCGGGTCTTCGCGAGGAGGACGTCTGGTCGGTCGGTAAAGAGTTTCTCGGCGCCGTAGCGGAGTGCGAACTTGGCGGCCCCGCGATCGTTGACGGTCCAGACCCAGATCGGCATCCCAAGTGAGCGAGCGAGATCGCGGAAGATGAGTCCGCCCTCCGTGTCCATGAGCGGGTTCATCCACTCGATATGGACCTGGTCGATGCTCGCGCTCGCAAGGAGATCGAGATATCCGGGAAGCGGGATCGCATCCATGATCGCTCCGACCTTGAGATAGCGGAACTCCTTCTTCACGAGGCGCACGGTCTCGTGGTGGAACGAGGAGATCACAAATTGCTCGGGACACCAGTGTCCTCGTGCAAACGAGCGGCGGACGATCTCGAGCGTTGCCTCGCGCATGCGCGGACTCTTGATCTCGATGTTCACATGCGCTCGCCCGTCGATCCGTGCGAGCGCTTCCGGAAGCGTCGGGGCTCTCGGATTGCCCGGGTCATGTGAGATCTTGAGATCCTCCCAGACGTCGAACTCGATCATGTGCGCTCCGGCCGCGATCGCACGTTCGAAGGCGCTCAGGGTGTTTTCCTTTGCGCCGACCGTGCGTCCCGGCGTGTCGTGAAGCCCGCGGTGGTAAATGAGCTGTTCTTGCGAAATGTCCATGTTTGGGACCTCCGCTTTGCCGTTTCCCACCATAGCATTGATCGGATGGAGGGCAAGATGCGCGCTCCTCGCGCCGCGAAGACCCCATGTTATACTCCTCGCATGGCCGGAACCCCCGAACAGTCAGCGCGGATCGCGGAGATCGAGGCGGCAATGCTCGCAAGCGATTTCTGGGCCGACAAGAATGCCGCACAGGCGATGATCAAGGAGCTGCAGGAGCTCAAGACTGAGGCGGAAGGCGGTTCGCGCTATGACCGTGCGGACGCGGTGGTGACGATCTTTTCCGGCGCGGGCGGCGACGATTCCGAAGATTTTTCTGCGATGCTGCTGCGGATGTATCGCAAATTCTGCGAACGGCGCGGATGGGGATTCGAGATTCTGCACGAGAACGAGAACGATCACGGCGGGTATCGCAACGTTGCGTTCGAGGTGCACGGAAAGGGCGCGTTCGGCGAGCTCTCAGGAGAGAGCGGGGTGCACCGTCTCGTGCGCATCTCGCCATTCAATGCCAATGCCAAGCGGCACACGTCCTTCTCGATGGTTGAAGTGATCCCGAAGTTCAAAAAAGGCGACGTGGTCGCGCTCCCCGAAGCCGAGGTGCGGCTCGAGTTCGCACGCTCCGGCGGCGCAGGCGGACAGAATGTGAACAAACGCGAGACGGCCGTCCGCGCGATCCATGAGCCGACGGGCCTCGCGGTCCATGTGTCGGCTGAGCGCAATCAGCATGCCAATCGCGAACGCGCGCTCGAGCTCTTGGCGGCCAAAGTGCATCATGCGCTCGCATCGCTCTCCGACGCGGAGAAGGATCGGCTCTATGTTTCCAAAACGACCAAGGTGGAGTGGGGGAGCCAGATCCGCTCCTACGTGCTTCATCCGTACAAGATGGTGAAGGATCATCGTACCGAAGTGGAAGTCCGCGATGTGGAAAAGGTCCTCGAACGCGGCGAGATCGACGAATTCATCGAGGCGGAAAAGGGGCTTGGGGTGAAATAGTGCGCTGTGTTTCGATGCCGCCTTGGAACACTCTATAGAAACAAAAATACTGCTGATCACTCAGCAGTATGCTCTACGGCGTGTTTCGCCGCGTGCTTGAATTTTGGAACCAAGAACCAAACAAAAATGGAATAGTCACCGCTCCAATGAGGTATCCGATAGGAAACATGCACACCGCGAGGTACTCCATGGAGAACGCCGCTCGAATCATGAGTACGACACCAATGATCAGTGCGAAGGCCCATATGACCGCATGCAAACTGAAAAGAACTGCAATGCGCCTCGCGTTCGTTTGATAAGCGAAGACGGCGAAGAGGATTGAACCCTGAAGGAATCCTCCAGATACGATACCGAGGACGAAGGCAAGTATGTACAGTGCGTTCGATGTGCCGGTCATCCTTTGTCCTCCGTTTGTCCCTGCTTGTGTTTCAGTGTGATCTTCTCGATCAGATTTACGAAAACGGCAGTCACGATGAGGCCAGTGAATGTTCCGGCAAGAAGCACGAGTGCGATCACGAGCTGCATCTGCATAAAAACCAGCGCACCCATCGCGAAGAACAGGAACGTCACGCTAAAGTAGCCTGCAGCGATGATCTTTCTCAATCTGCGGAATTCGGATACTCCAGCGTAGAGACAGAGTCCAAACATGAATCCCAGGATCGAACCGAAGACAAAGGCTTGGATAGGGTTGTTGGTGATCTCCATGAGAGACCTCACGCGCAAGAATCTGCACGCAAGCTACCCCGCATTCCGTTGTCCGTCAACAAAAACCGCCGATCATTCGGCGGCGGGCGGGGGGGGGGGGGGGGGTCGT
>DATIBL010000121.1:0-7073 GCA_035457505.1 Minisyncoccota bacterium
GCACCGGCGATGTCTTTGAATGTGACGCGCTGCGCCGTGTCGTCGGGATAGATGATGCGCGCCTTCGACTGCCCGAAGGTGAACGCCTGCATCCCGCCCGAGCCCTTCACCTGCCGCGAGAGATACCACATGAGCACCACGAGGAAGAGGATCGGGAGCAAGATCGGCGCAAGCGAGAGGAACCAGTACCCGAATCCGCTCGGACCCTTGATCTCCACCTTCACCGCTGCAAGCGCCTCGGGAACGACGCCGTAGTTCTTGAGCGATTCCGAGAGCGACGACTCAAGCTCCTTCTTCGACTCGCGCTTGGTGCCGTCGGTGTATTCGATATGGAGCTCGGTCCCCTCGACCGCGATCGTAGCGATCGTGCCGTTCTGGATATCGAGTGCCAGCTGCGAAAGCGGAAGGTTTTCGGGCTTCTGCTTGCGCTCCGAGATAAATGAATAGATAGAAACAAGCAGCAAGAACACGAGGAGCACCGTGAGCATGTTCGAGAGGAACGGAGCAGCCGGAGGCACATCGCCCCCGCGCTTGCCGCCCTCCCCCTTGGGGTCGCGCAAGTCGTTCATAGACATAGTACGGCCATTATAACGGAATGCCCGAAAAATCCGAAATTCCCCCGCTCACGAGAAACCCAACACCGAAGACGTTCTCTGTTTGCAGAGGTTCTCTCTATATATAAGGAAATCCCACCCTCGGGAGGGCGGGATCATGATGTGATGCAAATCTCTGGAATCATGGGTCGAACTCGACAACATCAGTGGGTGGAGATTCAGGTGTTCGCTGCGGCGGGGCTTCGAAGCGCTCCCGATGGGCCTCGGTGACGACAATATAGATCTCGTACGGCAATAAAAGGAGCGCAACTTCGGGCTCCACGCCGCGTTCAAGTAGCATGTCGACCGCGTCGATCGAATGCTGCAGGACCGACTGCACGGCCATCTTCCCTTCATTCCCGAAACGAATATCCGATGCGACATCGCCTCGACGCTTGGTCAGCCAGGCCGCGTACGATGGCGTCACGCGCACGTCGAGATCGACGGGGAAAAGCATCTGCGTGAGCAAAAAGAGCGAATCTCGGCGCGCTGTCGGAAGGTTGTCCCAGAGCTCGGAGAGGATCTCGCGATACTGAGCGGATCGGTCCGCATTCTTCTTATCGCTTCGCATTGTCTACCTCCAAAATGTCTGTTCGAACATTACAACGCTAGAGGAAATTGTCAATGATTTGCATTTGGCGCCTTTCGGCGAATAGACCGCGTCGCTTCGAGCGCCCGCAATATCGAACAGCGATATTGAACACGTCATACAAAAAGGCCCCTCGCTCGAGGAGCCCACGCGGCAAATTATGAGAGCCATTCCAGGCGGCCGCTTCGCATCCTGGCATGATAGACATGAAACAGGACACCGAAAAGAAGCCACGCAACGGTCGTCCACATATCGGAACAATACGGACCACGGGGATTGATAATCAGTCCGCGCGGACCTCCGGATCGCCGGGATTCGTAGTTCCAGAGGGCATTATTCGCATACCCCCAACCGAAAAACGCGAGGAGTGCCGCGATCGGCACAGAAATGAGCCCAGAGAACCCGAGCGCTGCGGAAACCGCGGTAAAGCCGAATCCGGCAAGAAACTTGGTAAAAAATCTCAGATAGAACCTCCGCGTGGTTGGGAACACGGGGAAACGTCCGAGACCGAGACGTGAGGGCGAACCAAACTTCATGATCATTCTCCTGATCGATAGCGTGCGGGGAAGAAATACCTGTTTAAATTTTAGCACGCTCAATGTCAATTGTCAAACACTCTCGTGTTCGGCCGGGAATCTGCTAGCATATTCGTATGGCATTTGCCTCGCACCAACGCGCGCATTTCGACTATGAGATCCTCGAGAAATACGAGGCGGGATTGTCGCTCCTTGGCACCGAAGCCAAATCGCTCCGCAAAGGACAGGGCCGACTCGAGGGAGCGCATATCACCGTGCGTGGCGGCGAAGCATTTCTTCTGAATGCCGAGATCCCGGCGCACCAGAGCGCGAACGCTCCCACATACGACCCGAAGCGCAACCGCAAACTGCTGCTTGGAAAGAAAGAGATCGCCGAACTCGCGAACTACGAAAGCCAGAAGGGTCTCGCGATCATCCCCCTCGCAATCTTTGCCAAGGGACCGCATTTGAAACTCTCGATCGGCGTCGGCCGCGGAAAAAAGAAATTCGACAAGCGCGAGTCCATCAAGAAGCGCGAAGCAACGCGCGACATTGCAAGAGAGATCAAAGGCGGTCGGTAGTCGACAAGGCCTTCTTGCACGCACAAGAAAACCTGATACAACTCATACGGAGCATCTCCTTCGGAGATACGAATGGAATTTCTCAACTACCCCCCGATGCAACTCGCAGCCATCGGAATTATGACCGCGACGCTCATGAGCATTGCGATCCGGCTCTATATAGTCGCCGGATCGAGAGGTGCTTTTCACGATTTCCTTGCCCTCGTGATAATAGTCGGAGGCGCCACACTGGGTTTCGGTATCGGTGTACATTCATGGTTACTGATCGTGGGTAGCTGGAGTACTGTCGTACTGACATGGATCATCGACGAGAACATCGGCCTCAGGCACAAACACCAACCACAAGCAGGTAGCAGTGCTCCCATCGACCACTGATACAGAAAGCCCCCACCAAGGGGCTTTGGAATTTTCATATGCAAAATGGTGATCCTCTGACCTGAGATCATCGTGAGGCGAGAGCCACAACAAATGAGGTTCACAGCTTGCGCGCACACCAAAACTTGATACAACTCATACGGAGCATCTCCCTTGGAGATACAAATGGACTTCCTCGGTTACCCCCTTATCCAGCTGGCGGCACTCTCCCTTTTGGTCGCCATGATCCTCGGCATCGCAGTGCGTCTCAACCGCATGTTCCCTCCCGGAACTTACGAGGCAATCTGGATCGTCATCGCGATCATTCTCGGCGGCTTTATGCTGATCTTCGGAATCCTGCTGAGCAAGACACTCGGCGCACTCACCGGTGCACTGATCGTGATCCTCGTGTGGATCATCGGCGAATCAATTCATGCCGGACGCGAGCGCAAAAGGAACGAGTCCCAGTGACAGAAAACATAGGATGAGCGAGTCTGCCATCACTGATGTGTTCATACGCATGCACATCACTCTGATCTCTGGATCGGGGTGATTTTGTTTGTGACGCTACAAAAAATTGACCCCAAGTATCAGCACTGATAGAACAGGTGAAGAAATCATGCGGAGCGATCCATGTCGCCCGAGCAAGTGGAAACATACCTCGCCCTCCTCGAGGGCGCTGTGGCCTGCAGCTTTCTTCTCATCCTTATTGTCGTGGACACTGTCATTACCTGCTTTGTTCCAAAGGGTTCATGGTGGCGCGGTCTTCGGCTCAGTTCAGTATTCATCACCGTCGTCGCACTAGGCCTGTTCTTTGGAGATCATCCGGTCCTGGCAGGATTCGCGACGTTCTTCCAAGGTGTTGTCGGACTCTTCCTCGTTGTGAAATTCAAGGAGAGCAAGCAATCCGAGACTCCCTTGGACAAGACGCCTCCGATCTAACAGCCGAGGCGCAGAAAAGCCCCCGAGCGGGGGCTTTGTTGCTGAAGAACACAAAACGGCGCTAGGACACCAGGCGGAGGCGATCATTTCCGGCGAGCTGCCGACGGACGAGCGCTGCATAGATCTCAGAGGCGCGCATGAGTTCGTCATGCATCCCCACGGCGGCGACAGTGCCGCGATGCATGACGATGATCATGTCGGCATCCCGGATCGTCGAGAGGCGATGCGCGATGATAATGCCGGTCCGCCCGGCGAGCGTTTCGCGTATTGCGCCGTGAATCAGCGCCTCGCTCTCTGCGTCGAGCGATGAGGTTGCCTCGTCGAGGATCACGATCTTCGGATCCTTGATGAGCGCGCGGGCAATACCGACGCGCTGTCGTTCGCCTCCGGAAAGCCGGATCCCCTTCTCGCCGATCACCGTCTCGAGACCTTTCGTGCCAAGCCGCGCACCAAGCCGGTCGAGACACGAACGGCGAATGACATCGGGAATACGCTCGAGTGCTTGAGCACGCTCCGCATCGGGAACCCCAAAGAGGATGTTCTCGAGCAGTGTGTCGTCGAAAAGCTCGACCGATTGCTCCACGTATCCGATATCCGAGCGATAGTCGCGGAGCGAGAGCAGACGGAGGTCATTGCCATCGATCAGGATCTGCCCAAGGTCGGGATCATATCCGCGCAAGAGAAGCTGCACGAGGGTCGATTTTCCTGCACCCGAATGGCCGACGATCGCGGCAGTGGCTCCGGCAGGGATCACGAATGACACGCCGTCGACCGCCATAAAGCGATCGGGATCTGTGGGCTCTGCGGATTCCGCTATCTCGCCGCTCAATGCAGGATCACCATCCTTCTTCTCTTCCGGGGTGACCACGATCGGATACCGGAACGTCACGCCACGGAACTCGATCGCGCCGTGCGAGACAGCAGGGACGATCGGATGCGGCACTTCGACGACCGCCGGAGGGATCGTAAGCATTGCGACGTATCCTTCAATCGCCGCATACTGCTGTGCAAGCTCACGCTGGATATGCCCAAGCGACGAGAGCGAGCCGATCATCGCCTGCGACCAGCCGAGCAGAATGACAAGATCGCCGACGGTGAGCATCCCGCGCGACACCTGATACGCAGCGGCGACCATGATCGTTGCGGTCATGAATCGCGGGAACGTTTCGCGCAAACGCAAAACGACACAAAATGCGACCCAAAGCGTTTCGCCGAGATCGCGCCATGCATGAATGCGCGTGGTATAGCGATCGCGAACTTTCTCCTCTTGCGCATTCGCCACAACAAGCTGCGCGTGGCGCATGAACTCAGACTCATAGCGTCCGATCTCGTTTCCCGCTTCGCGGAGTGCGACGACGCGGCCGTTGAACCGGCGAAAGATATAGATCGAGAGCGCGATGTAGACAACAACGAACCCGGACGCGAGCAGTGCGATCGATGGCGCCAGCCACACCAGCGCGCACGCGGTCGCAATGAATTGCAGCACCGTGGGAGCGATCTGGTAGACGATCGCGTTGATCAGTCGGATGATCCCGCTTTGGCCCTTCGAAAAGACCGCCTGGCGGAGCCCCGAGTGCTCGTTGGCATGCTGACCAAGCGAGAAGCCGAACAGCTTCGACACCGTGAGCAGCATTGCGGCCGCTTCGACGCGAAAGTCGATCGTTTGGATCTCGCAGACATCCTTCAGGAGATCAGCACCGACCGACAGAAGCGAGAGCGCGAGGATCGCTCCGACGATCGCAAGGAGCGTCGAGAACGATGCATCGGCAATGAGCGCATCTATGAACTTTCCGGAGAGGAAAGGAACCGCGAGCGCGAGCGACTGGATCATCAGAATAAGCACAAAGACGATCGCAAATTGCGCACGGAATGGCCGAGAGAAATCGACGATAAACCGAAGCGTCGAGCGAAAACCTGGTGTTGGGGACATGCGTCCTCCTGACAAAGAAATTCCAGGCGAACCTGGAAATACAAAGGAAAACTCGATGTAAAATAGCACATTTACATCACTTCGTCAATGTGTTATACTCAAACCGTTCTCTGAAAATCTGGGGATGATCGGCATCGACGAGAGGATTCGGTCTCGTGATGCGCGGCGTCGAGCATGTCCATGCGCTCGTAAATCTTATGGACACACCACAAGTGCAAAAAACAAAAGCACTGGCGTTGCGTCGCCCTACATGGGCAACCTCGCTTTCGCCTACGCATAACGCCTAGGCGGCGCGTTCTCTGGAGTATGTCTGTCGTGCTGGAGAATGTGTTATATCGATCAGGCTCGCGTTCCATGCGCCCCGCATGAAACGCTAAACTACGGGGATCAGAGATGAGAGATTTCGTTCGCTTCGCCCTCTTGTCTCGAAACACCCAAGCGAACTACGCGCCGTAGACCCATCATGATTCCCCTCCCGGACGGGGGTTCGATTCCCCCCATCTCCACCAGTTGAAAAATCCGCCCCGCAAGGGCGATTTTTCTTTGGTGGAGATGAGCGAGCAAACGGCTTTGCTCGCGTGGGGGAATCGAAAAGCGGAGTCATGTTTTTTCAGCAGAAAAAACAGACGAGCTGGGGTCGAGAAAATTGTGAGCGGCGGCGAACAATTATTCGTGACCGATTCCCCATGATTCGTGATTCCAATTCTTTTGTGACCGATTCCCGCATCGCCGGCTTTACTCGCGCGGGGGGGGGGATCGAAAGCGAGTACAGAGTATCTCGTTCAGCAGAACCGGACGCACGAGCGTGGTCAGGCGGACTTCCCTTCGACCTCTGCTTTCTTCGCTACTAAAAAGATGTACGCGATCTCCAAAATCCCTATCGTGTTCACGATGAGTAGTGCGACAAACCACCCCTTGTGTGAAAGGCGCGCAGCCTTCCACAGTGCAATGCCTTTCCAGACAGTACTCCAGATCATGAGACTGATAATAATCACAACCATGAGCTCCACGGGGACGGAATCAGTAAAGTGCCCAAAGTTATATATGAGTTCATTCATTACTCTATAATATACACCCGATGAAATGACTCACGAGAGCCACTCCCCTCCCGAAGTGGGTCATGAAGGTACCAATAGCGCCGAACTGGCAACCATCTAACCAAACGTAACCCATTGACAACACAAGTATTATATGCTATCATTGGATGAGAATCACTCTTCGAAAACGGCCCTACATGGAGGCAGTCATGCGGAAAATGAAGCACACAATTGCGGGAAAGATGAGCCATGAAGATTTCGCTACTGCACTTCTCATGCAGTACGGACTCTCGATTCCAATTCGTGGAGGAAATGATCTTCCTGTTAAAGTAAGCGCGGTCAGCGTCAACCACGCGGATGACGACTCATTTTTCTTCGTCTGTCGGCCGGAACACTGCGGCCCGGAAGGCGGAATGCCCGATGTTCTTTTCGGACGGTATTCGTTCGCGACTCATCGTGGCGTCCTCGATCCGGATAAGGATTTCGTGACCGTCACATCCCTCGACGCTCCAAGCCGCCGGAAAAAGAAGTA
>DATIBL010000122.1:0-7103 GCA_035457505.1 Minisyncoccota bacterium
GGGAGAGCTTGCACTTCTCGAGGCCGAGCCCGAACTTTCCGCACTGATCCGCAAGATCTCCGGAAAGAAAGATCTCAAGAAGGTGCGTTTCTATCGCGGAGCGCGCATGGCGTGCGATATCTGCGGCGGTACCGGATATAACGGACGCATCGGGATCTTTGAAGTGATGGAAGTCTCGGAGCGCATTCGTGCGTTGATCGCGCAGAAGACGCCGGCTGACATGATCACCAAAGCTGCACACGAGGAGGGGATGACGACCATGCTTGAGGACGGGATCGAAAAGATGCTGAAAGGCATGACGACGCTCGAGGAGGTCATTCGCGCCACAAAGGCATAGATCGAGAAAGCAGACGCGGCGAACATCGAGCGCCGAGGGTTTGCCGGGTTCAGCGTTTTGGCGGATAATTAGCACATATGGGGCTCTTCCGCGTGGGTTCGCAGGAACTCGTTGATTTTGCGAAACATCTTTCCGTGATGCTGAAAAGCGGCATCACGATCAATGAGGCGCTCGGCGAATTGTCGGAGGATGCGTCCTCGCAGCGGCTTCGGAAAATTCTTATCCGCGTGAAAACGGATATTGAATCTGGAACGCCGCTCTCGGAGGCGTTTGGCAAAGAGCGCCGCACGTTCGGCGACATTTTCATCTCGATCGTGAAGGCGGGCGAGTCGTCGGGAACGCTTGAGGAAAATCTGGAATTTCTTGCGACGTGGCTCGAGCACAACAGCGACATTCGCCGCGAAGTGCATGGTGCGATGCTCTATCCCGCGATCGTGTTCTGCGCGACGATCGGCATGTCGGCAGGACTTTCGCTTATGGTGCTGCCGCGCCTGGTTCCCGTATTCTCGCAGCTTGCGGTCGAACTGCCGTGGCCGACGCGGTTCCTTCTTGGGCTCACGGAATTTCTTCAACACTCATGGGTGCTCGCGCTCGGGGGGATTGCGGTGGTGGTTGTCGGATTCAGCTTTTTGAATCGTCTGCTCGCCGTGAAGCGGGTCACGCATCGCGTGATTCTTGCTCTTCCGTTTTTCGGCAAACTCCTCCGTCAGTATCAACTCACGCTGATCGGACAGCTTTTCACGACGCTTTTCCGAAGCGGGATGTCGATCTATGAGATCCTCGACATCACCTCCGAAGGCGCGACGAATCTCGTCTACCGGGATGCACTGAGAGAGATCGGTATAAAGATCACGAAAGGGACCTCGCTTGCGGATGCGATGCGCGATGCGCCAAAACTTTTTCCGCGGAATATGATCTCGATTGTCGCGGTCGGCGAGCGAAGCGGAACGATTGATGAATCCTTCGTGTATCTTACTGAGTACTATCGGAAGGAAGTTTACGCTGCGACGAAGCGGCTACCGACCATCATCGAGCCGATCTTGCTTCTTGTGATGGGACTTATGGTCGCATTCATCGCGATCGCGATCATTATGCCGATCTACCAGTTCACTTCGCAGATCAGGCGCTAGGCGCCATTTCTCCCATGCATGCGTTTCGAGCACGATCACGGAGGCGGGCGGCAAATCGAGGCTTCACGATCCTCGAGCTCGCGCTCGTGATCGGCATCGGCGTGCTTCTGGTAGGACTGACGCTCCCGATCGCTGTGCGCTTCTATCAGCTCACGATCGCGAATGAAACAGCGCGGGACATCGCGTCTGCGCTGCGCCGCGCAGAACGCTCCGCCTCATTCGGAGTTTCTGCAAGCGCGTTCGGCGTGCAGTTCTTTCCGGATCGTTATGTTGAGTTTCGCGGAGACACGTATGCATCACGGATCACAAGCGAAGACGCGGTTATTCCTCTGCCGCTCGGAACGACGATCTCCGGGATGCCGCTTGAGATCGTCTTTGCAGAGCAAACTGGAACACCGACAGCAACTGGGACGCTTGCGATCTCGCTTTTCGAACAAACGCATGCGATCCGGATCAGCGATAATGGCCTCGTCGAGTATGCCGACTAAACACTTCCGACGTCTGCATTCCACGCGCGGCGTGAGTCTGATCGAAGTACTGATCGCGATGGCGCTCTTTATCCTTTCGGTTTCGATGCTCGGTATGCTCGGTTTTACCGGCGTCGATCTCGCGCGCGAAGGGGTCGAACGATCGCAGGCGGTTGCGTATGCAGAGGAGGGCGTCGAAGCGCTTCGCGCGATCCGGTCTGAAAGCTTCGCGCTCTTGGTTCCCGGCACATACGGATTGTCTCGCTCAAGCGGTTCTTGGCAGCTCTCTCCGAGTCCGGACACGAATGGATCATATACGCGCACCGTGACTCTTGCTCCATCGGGCTCGGGTCGCATTGCGATGACGCTTGATGTGGACTGGGCGATCGCACCCGGCCGGAACGGGAACGTCCATCTTTCTGGCATGCTCGCGAGTCTGCTTTCTGCGTTTTGGTTGCAGACGACCAGCATAGATTTTTCCGCCGGATCACAGAATGGTGTCGATATCCGTGCTGAGGGCGATGGTGCGGTTGGTCTTTCACTTGCTGGCGACTGGTCCTCTCCGAAGCAGCTTTCGACACATGACCTTGATGGCATTCCGACTGTTCTTTCTCTCCGCGAAGCAGAAGGAGTTCTCTATGCCGGGACGACGGTGGTCGCAGGATCAGAATTCACGGCGATCGATATTGCGGACGTGTCAGCTGGGACGCTTCCGCGCATTGCGGGCGTAGACATCGGCGCAGAGGTGAGCGATATCGCGATCGTCGGCGGATACGCCTATCTTGCCACCTCGGACAACGCTCGCGAGCTTGTCGTCGTTCGTCTTTCTGATATGACCGTCGTAAATTCCTATAATGCGGCGGGCGGCGCGAATGGACTTTCTCTTACTGCGACCGGGACGACGCTTTATCTTGGTCGCGCGTCGTCTGCGAGTCCGGAACTCTTCCGCTTTTCGATCGCCGATCCGCTTGCGCCGCTTGCGCCGCTTGCGAATGCAGAATTCACGGCGAATGTGAATGCGATGGCAGTTGGTTCAGGCCATCTCTTTCTGGCGACAGCACTCGATACTGCTGAACTTTCCGTGCGCGATGCGACAACGCTTGCCTCGGTGAATATGCTTGATCTGGTGAACAACGCGGATGGAAACGCGATTGCGCTCGACGGAACGATCGCCTATCTGGTGCGGCAGAATTCCGGTGCGCCCGAGGTGGTTGCGATCGATGTGACGGATCCAGTCGGAACGCTCGTTGAGCTTGCTGGGGCAAATATTTCTGGGAATGCTCGCGATGTCACACTTCGTCCCGACGGTCGCGTTCTTGTTTCGTCTGATGCGGCCTCGTCCGAGATGATCGTACTCACCACTGCGACGCTTGCTTTGGTTGGCACCTTTGATGCGACCAGTGCTGTCGGCGCGGAAAGTGTCGCCTATGCCGGAGCTGCTGCGTTTCTCGGTACAATCGCGGCAAGTCCGGATGTGATCGCGGTGCGTGGCGGCAGCGGATCATGGGAATCACCGCAGCTTACCGGCACGGTAAATCTTCCCAGCGGAACAAATGCGGACGCGATCGCGGTTGTCGGGAATCGCGCGTATGTTGGAACACTTGAGCAAGGTGGAGCTGCTGCGGAATTTTACTCGATCGATGTGACGGATCCGCAGGCACCTCTGCAGATTGGATCGCTCAACGTTGCAACTGCGATCCGCGATATGGCGATCGCTGGAAATTATGCGTACCTTGCGACGACTGACACTGCGCGAGAGCTTGTCGTCGTAAACATCGCAAATCCTGCGGCTCCGGTGATTGCTGGCAGCTACAATGTTGCCGGGAACGTCTCGGGTCTTTCGGTGGCAGCCAGCGGAACAACGATCTATCTTGGAACACAGAACAACACTGGCGGAACCGGACGAGAGTTCCATATTTTGAATGCCGCAATCCCGGGTGCCATTGTCCTTCTTGGAGCGAGAGAGATCGGAGCAGATATCACCGATATCGTGCTTGCTGGACAGTTCGCTGCCTGTGCAAGCGGCAACAATGCGAAAGAGCTCACGATCCTCGATGTTGGAAATCCTGCGTCGATTCTCGAGGCGTCGTCGTACAACACGAGCGGAACAGCGGACGGACTCTCTGTGGATGTCGACGGATCAATCGTATATCTTGGGACGCAGAATAATGGGGGGACTGCGGATTTCTATACCTTCAACCTCTTTATAAATGGCAATGTGACCCTCGCGGGATTCCTTGATCTTGCGGGAGACAATGCTGGCATCGCTGTCGCGAATAGCATGGCATTTGTCGCAAACAATCGCGCAGGTGCCGGCCTCACGGTGATCGATGTGACAACGCCTGGGACTCCGGTCGTGCGCGCACACATGACTCCGGGATCGAACGCCGCGGATGTTGCCGCCGATGGGATACGTGCGTATGTGGCTCTGACGCTCGACACCCGCGAGTTTGCGATCATTGCCCCAGCGGGATTACCAACAGAGCGCATTCGCGAGGGGTGGCAGACCTCCTCGGCGTTCGACTCCGGCGCAGCGGGGACGGCATGGGGAACGCTTTCTTTTGCGGGAAACGGAACGGGGACTATGGCGATCCAGGTGCGTACTGCTGTCGACGCCGCGGGACTTCCGTTCGCATCGTGGGTGGGCGATCTCGGCGTAATCGGTGCGTACTATACGAGTACATCGAGTACGATCGTTGTGGATCCGCTTTCAAGCGGAACGCAGTGGATCCAGTATCGCGCGCGGCTCACCGGCGATGGCGCGACCACGCCCATCCTCGAGTCTGTGCAACTCACCTATAATTGAGCATATGATCCGACGAGCGACACACGAGGAGAAGGGAAGCACGCTGCTTGAGCTCGTGCTTTATCTTGGTCTCTCGTCGATCGTACTTACCGGAATCGGCGTTGTTGCGGGGAATGTTCTCGATAGCGGCGCAAAAGGAGATGCGATCGCGGATGTGCGCTATGGCGCATCATTCGCACTTGGCGAGATCGCGGAGGCGCTTCGTGCAGCTGATGGAATCGTACTGCCGCCTCAGGGTGCGACCGGAACTGCGCTCACGCTGATCGGCACTTCTTCCTCGACTGATCCGATTGTTGTTGCGATGGCTTCTGGGACGCTCATGATGACGATCGGGACGGGAACTCCGCATGCGCTGTTGCCGGAAACGGTACGGCTCATCAGTGCAACATTTGAGCATCTTGGATCCCCGACGCAGAAGAGTTCTGTCCGCATGACGCTCGAGCTTGATGCGGCTGATCCGTCCGCCGCTGCACAATTTCATTATCGCGAGACCTTTATCCGCACGGCGACGCTTCGCGTGATTCCCTAGCTATGATCGTCTCTTGCTCTCGATCCAAAACACTCGAACGCGTATCTGGCGGCTATGTTGCGCTCGTCGGTGTGCTCGTCTTTTCTGCACTCATCCTGCTCGTTGGAATCGGCGTTTCCCTGAGGGGGATCAATGTTGCAGAAGGATCGCTCGATGAGGCGTTTGCGGCGCATGCGCGAACACTCGCCGATGCCTGTGCAGAGGAGGCGCTTCTTCGACTCAAAAGCAATTTCGGATACGCAGGAAACGAGACTATAATAGTAGGAGGAAGCGACACGTGCACGATCGTGTCGGTTTCCGGCTCTGGCAATACCGATCGCGTCATTCTTGCAGAGGCGGCGGTCGGGCGAACGCTTTCGCGCGTTCGCGTCGATGTCGAGCGGCTGACCCCATCTCTCCTCGTGCGTGCTTGGGACCGCGTCCCGAATTGATCCATGCATCTTCCATCGTTTGCGATATTTCGAAAGCGCCCCGTTGCGCTCTTCTTGAGCGACCATACGATCGTGCTGCTTCGACTTGCGCCGAACGGGACGGTCGTTTCCTATGCCCGCGCGAATCTTCCGCAGGGGATCATGCAGGACGGCGCCGTTCTTGATCGGAAGAAGCTCGTGTATCAGGTCCGGGAGCTCGCGCTTTCAGCCGCACCTACTCCGATTTCGCTCGTGGAGGATGTTCCGGTCATGCTTGCGATCCCAGAGTCGAAGACCTTTACGCACCTTTTCACCTTCCCAAAGGCGAGCGTCGCGACCGAAGATGCACTCAAGGAGGCGGTCAAAAACGAAGCGATGCGCATCATCCCGATCGACTTCGCGCGCATCTATTGGGACATGCAGGTGATCACAACTCCCGACGAAACGAAGACGACCGTGCTTTTTGCTGGGACGCTCAAGGACGTCGTACAGGACTACATCGCCGTCTGCGAAGAGTGTCACATGTTCCCGGTCGCCATCGATATGGAGGCGATCGCCCTTTCGCGCTCGCTGCTCGGCTCGATCGGTGGAAGTACGATGGTCGTCGATATCGGTTCGCGCACGACGACGGTTGCCTTCTACGACGAAGCAAAGCGGATCAATATGTCGATCACCATCCCGATCGCCGGAGACGCGTTCAATCGCGCGATCATGGAGCACATGAACGTGACGATCGAAGAGGCCGAAGCGCTGAAGCGGAGAGATGGCTTCGATCGCGCAAACACCGAGAATCGCGTCTTGGTGATCTTGCAGGAACGTGTTCAGGCGATCCTGCGCGAGATCGAGAAAGCGCTTTCCTATTACGAATCAAAATTCGGCAAGCGCATCAGCCATATTGTTTTGGCGGGCGGCTCCGCACTCATTAAGGATCTCGATGCGTATTTGCAGATCAATCTCGGAAGAGACCTCTCGGTGGCCGATCCGCTCCGCGGGCTCGATCGCCGTGCCGAGCGAGTGTTCGGCCCGACGCCGGCAGTACTGCTTGCCCCTGCGATCGGTCTCGCGCTCCGTGGTCTTGCGAAGGACCCCTCGTTTTCTGACATCAATCTGCTGCACGGCTGGGAGGGGGAACAGTGGGCGGAGCGCGAGCGGATCATTCTTTCGCATTGGCGCGTTCTTGCGATCCCGATCTTTATTGCAAGCCTGCTCCTTCTTGCCTACGTCTATTACGACTATATCTATCTTCCGAAGGAGCGATTGCGCGAGGAGGCGACTGAGCGCATTATGCTTCGCGTCGATCCTCTGCCTGATGGGTCGATCGCGCCTTCGCAAACAGCGACATCTTCAGAGGTGACTCCGAATATTGAATTGCCTGCAACAACGACACCCGACGATCTCTTGGAGTCAAACACTGTCGTCGAACC
>DATIBL010000123.1:0-22260 GCA_035457505.1 Minisyncoccota bacterium
GGTTGCCTACGTGAATGGTGTCGCAGTCCCTGGGAGCTGGATTTCTGGAACGGGGAGCGTGGGGCCGATCGTGCCCTCTCGTCCGCTCACCTTCGGTGCACGCGAAGCAGTTACGGTGGGTTTGGAGGAGCCTTTTATCGGATCAATCGATGAGATCCGAATCTACAACAGAACTCTCTCTGCTGCAGAGATCTCTTCGGTCTATACTGGAACGCCATCCGCGACAGGGGTTGTCGGACACTGGTCGTTCGATAATGCAACGGTCAATTCAGACGCGGGGATCGCATCAGACTCATCTGGAGGAGGGAATCATGGGCGCTTTACGCCCTATCCGTGCCTGCCGCCATCCCCGAAGTCCTACGACATTGGAACAACCACCTACGGTGCAGCGGCCGCACTTCAGAACAAGACCTTCTATGTGTACCTCAACAATCTCGGAACAGGCGCCAACATAACCTATAGCGCTCCAGATACCACGCACTTCTTCTGTGTCGGAGGGGCCTATGGACATGGATGTACGGGAACTGTACCGCTCGCGCCTTCCGGCGGGCAGAGCTACGAAGCGCTCGAATATGAATTCCGCCCCTCTGCGCCTGGCGACTATTTCGAACCTCTGACCATCACCTACAACGAAGGAGCTGGTCCGAAGACTGTGACGATCGATCTTTCTGCGCATTCTGTGAGTGCTCCCTATCTCGTGGTCACTCCGACAGCGAATATTCCGCTTGGCGACGTGAGTGTGGGAGATACTGCGACAGCGACCTTTATCGTCTCCAATCAGGGGACGGGTCCGATGAGCGGATCGGTCTCTCTGCTGACAACAGCAGGCGCCGCGAGTACGGTCGGCCTTTCGGCGTACTGGCCGTTCGATGTCGCGAGTACAGATCTTGAGAATGGCCGCATGCTTGATATGTCGGGATCGGGAAATCACGCGCAGATTGCGAGTCCGCGTCCATCACTCTCTGGGCGTGTCGGAGATGCGCTTCGGCTTTCGGGATATGGGTATCTCGAAGATACAGATGTTTCTGGTCTTGCGACAGGAAATGCACCGCACTCAATATCGATGTGGATCAAGCCGGCTGCACTGCCAACAAATCGCTCGTGGATCGGACTTCTTGGCGGTACCGGAAATGGAAATCATCATTTGCTTTATCGCAATACTGGAGCGATTCAATTCGGGGCTTGGGGTGGTGGACAATTCTCCGGCCCAGCGCTTCCTGTGGGCTCCTGGACGCACATGACAATCACCTTCGATGGATCGAATCTACGCCTCTATTACAACGGCGTGCTTGTTGGAACGACACCGTCAACTATGAATCTCAGCTCGCGTGCGTTCTCGCTCGGAAAGCGCGGAGTGTTCGGTGATGAGGAGTTCAATGGAGATCTCGACGAGGTGCGGATCCATAATTTTGCCATGACGCCAGCGCAGGTACTCCTCACATATGCTGGAGCAGCTCCGACCGTCGGACAGCGTCTCCATTGGAGCTTTGATGCTGCAAGCATGAACTATGCGGGATATTCGGCGCTTGATTCCACTGGAAATGGGAATCATGGAGCATTGACCCGTCGTGTCGGACTCGCACCTGGAAAGATCGGACAAGGGATCGATCTGAACGGGGCAGCGCCCTACTATGAGCAGTTGCTTTCGACACAGTCGTACTCAAGCCCGCAGGATTTCTCGCTTGCGATTTGGTTCCGGACGACTTCCGCATCCGGAATGAAGATGATCGGTTTTGAGAACACGCGTGATCCGGTGAATACTTCGAGTTACGATCGGCATATCTGGATGGGTACCGATGGTCGAGTGCGATTCGGTGTCCACAATGGAGCCGTGCAGGTGCTGACGTCGACCACGGCGCTCAATGACGGCAACTGGCACCTTGTTGCCGGAACACATGATCCGTCCGGAAATACCGCGCTCTATATCGATGGTGTGCTTCAGGGAACGCTGGTTGCGTCTGCGTCGAGCTATGCTGGTTGGTGGCGTGTCGGCGGATACAAGATCGCCGGATGGCCGCTTGCGAATGATGGCACGTTTGTCGGTTCACTCGATGAAGCGCGTGTCTACGGTCGAGCCCTCAGCGCAAGCGAAATATCGGAACTCTATCAGTCAGGCGTTTCAGGCGATGCGGGGGTCTTCACGTGCGTGAGCGGATGCACATTCACCAACCTGAATAATGGGGATTCGCAGACCGTCGAAGTTGCGTTTGCGCCGATCGACGCCGTCGGGTACATCGGTTTCCCGTTCTTTACTTCGAACGGCGGAAATATCGGTTACCCTGCGATCCCGTACCCGTCGATCACCGGAACTGGCGTGCTCGATCCGATTATTCAGCTCTCGACGCATAATCTTGGTTTTGCCGATACGAACCAGGGTCTTGCCACACGCCGAACGATTCAGGTCACGAACACCGGCTTCGGAGATTTGAGCGGCTTTGTGTCTCCAGTGCGTGCATCTGGTCTCAACTTCTACTGTGTTCAGAACTGTAGCTTCAATCTCGGTCCGACGGAGAGTACGGATGTGACCATCGAGTTCTCTCCGAGCGTTGTCGGTGCGCTCTCTGGCACTATCACCTTCGATTCGAACGCGATCAATGCGCCGATCGATACTGTGGCAGTCTTTGGAAATGGCGTGTTTGCACCGATCATCGATATCCGCGGCGGCGACACGAACTTCGGGAATGTCGTGATTAATCGCTTCCGCGATCGCACGTTCACGATTTCGAATACCGGTACCGTCGATCTCGGTTCAGGAGTCTTCATGATCACGGGACCCTTCAGCTGCGTGGATCCGGTGGATCCGGGCGACGGACTCTGTCACTACTCCATCGCCGCAGGATCGTCCGTCGATATCACGATCCGATTCTCTCCGGTGGTGCTTGGTCCGGCCTCTGGGGCGGTTTGGCTCTCTGGCGTCCCGCTCGCGCGCTTCTTCGTCCAGGGTGTCGGTGTGCCGCCCGCGACTCAATTCATCGAGCGCTGATCTGGATGACGCTTGGAACAAAGGCTCTCTGCCCTCATTTGGCGCGGGGAGCCTTTTCGGATATGATGACCCCATGAATATCCGGGAAAAGCTCGGGATTGATGTGACCGCTCCAGGGAAGCGCCCCAAGCGTGGATCCCTGCATCCGGTTACCGTCCTTGAGCGCGAGATCATCCAGACCTTTGCGGGGATGGGATACTCTGTTGCCGAAGGTCCTGAGGTGGAGACCGAGCGGTATAACTTTGATGCGCTGAATATTCCGAAGGATCACCCCGCGCGCGATATGTGGGACACCTTCTGGCTCAAGGACCGCACTCCTGAGGGAGAACGGTTGCTTCTTCGTACACACACATCGCCGGTACAGATTCGATGGATGGAGAATCATGAGCCCCCGATTCGCATCATCGCACCAGGAAAGGTCTTCCGTTTCGAGGCGACCGACGCCACGCACGAGACGCAGTTCTATCAGTTCGAAGGACTCATGATCGGCGAGCATGTTTCTCTTTCGGATCTGAAGGGTACGCTGTCGGCATTCTTTGAGCGGCTGTTCAAAAAAACACTTGCCATCCGATTCCGGCCGAGTTTCTTCCCGTTCACCGAACCATCCGTCGAGATCGATATCGGCTGCATTCACTGCGAAGGCAAGGGATGCGGCGTATGCAAGCAGACGGGATGGATCGAAGTGATGGGTGCCGGCATGGTGCATCCGAAAGTTCTCGAAGCGTGCGGGATCGATCCGAATCGCTATCAGGGATTTGCGTTCGGCGGCGGCGTCGATCGGTTCGTGATGTTGAAATGGGGGATCCCGGATGTCCGCATGCTCTATACGGGCGACCTTCGCGTCGTCGACCAATTCCCGAGACTATGATCATCTCTCTTTCCTGGATTTCCGAATATTTGAAGAAGCCGCTTCCGAAGCCCGAGCGTGTGGCTGATGCGCTTACATTCCACGCCTGCGAGATCGAGGGGATCGAACGCAAAGGGTCAGACGCGATTCTCGACGTAAAAGTGCTTCCCAATCGCGCGCACGACTGTCTTTCGTATGCGGGGCTTGCTCGCGAGATTGGCGCGATCCTTAAGATTCCGTACAAGGGCGCCCCAGACAAAAAGCTTCCGAAGGCAACAAAAGGATATCTTGCCCCTGCGGTCAGGGTTGAGGACGACAGCGCGTGTCCGCGCTACATGGCGATCGCGATCGACGGTGTGAAGATCGGCCCATCGCCCGTGTGGCTGAAGAAGCGCCTCGAGTCGGTCGGTTCGCGTTCGATCAATAATGTCGTTGATGCGACCAACTACGTGATGCTTGAGCTCGGTCAGCCGCTGCATGCATTCGACCGCGCCAAGCTCGCAGGTGATCGCATTGTGGTCCGTGCGGCGAAAGAGGGCGAAGCGATGACAACGCTCGATGGGAAGGAGCTCGCACTGACACCGGAAACGCTCGTGATCGCTGATGCAGAGTCTCCGCTTGGAGTCGCTGGCGTGAAGGGCGGAACGCGCGCGGAGATCGATGCGACGACGACGGCGATTGTGATCGAATCGGCGAATTTCGAGCCGACCGGACTCCGTCGGACCAGCCAGCGGATCGGGATCCGCACAGATGCATCGAAGCGTTTTGAGTCTGCTCTGGCGCCGGAATTTGCCGAAGCAGCGCTGCGGCGCGTCGTCGGAATCATCCTCGAGATTGCAGGAACGAAACACACGCGCGTGAGCGCTCCTGTCGATCTTTTTCCTCGAGTGCCTCGCGCATTTTCGACCGGAATCTCGACCGCCGAAGCTTCTCGCATTCTCGGTATGGAGGTCGATGAGCGCGCATCGGCCGATGTGCTCGCGCGTCTCGGGTTCAATGTCCGCATCGTCACACCGCGGAAAGAAGTCCTTGGTCTCGCGAAACGCCTGCTCGGAAAGCCCTACAAGATCGGTGCGAGTATTCGTGTCGATGCGCCGGATGCCTTCGATTGCTCGTCGTTCGTGTCGTACTGCCATGCGCATGCCGGGATCAGTATTCCGCGCGTATCGGTCGATCAATATCGCTTCGGCGCACCTGTCGCCCCGGAAGATCTTCTTCCTGGTGATGTTGTCTTTGCGAACTCCGGAGAAGGGAAGATACACAAGGTGACGTACGAGTTTCTCCCGGGTACACGCGTGCCGGAAGGCGTCGATCATTGCGGAATCTTCCTCGGGGGAGGGAAGGTAATCCATGCAACCAGGAAGAAAGGAAAAGTATTGATCGAGGATCTCAAGAAAAGCCTGTCGTTCAAAAAGATTGTCGGGTACCGTCGGATGCCGGGCATGGACGATCTTTCTCGCCTTGCGATCGGCGTCCCGTATTGGCGTCTCGACATCGAGCGGAAGGAAGACCTCGCCGAAGAGATCGCGCGCATGATCGGATACGAAGGTCTCGCGGGAACGGCACCGTCAGATCGGCTTCCGGCTAAGGTTGAAGATCGCCGCTACCGCATGAATGACGCGGTTCGGTCGCTCATGATCGGAGCGGGTTTCTCCGAGGTGTATACGTACGCGTTCATGGGGAAGGGCGAAGTCATTGTCGCGAATCCGATCGCATCGGACAAGAAATATTTGCGCAATAATCTGATGACCGGACTCAAGGCTGCACTGGAAGAGAATCTCAAGTACCGCGAGCACGTCGCCATCTTCGAGATCGGAACGATCTTTGGAAAGGATGACGGAAGGATCCGCGAGGAACGCTCGTTCGCAGGATTGATGGGTTTCCAGAAGAGGAAGGAAGCGGCGCAGAAAGAAGATTTCTTTGTCCTCAAGGGCGTTCTCGAGGAGCTCTTCGCGGTTCTTGGCGTTCGAAATGCAGAGTTTGCACCGCTTGGAGGCGAGCTCGTAGCGAACATTCTCGTGGCAGGTCGCTCGATCGGCATGATGACGCTTGCCGGGTTTGAGCTCTCGCTCGATAAGCTTTTCGACGCTGCTGATCCTGAGGTGCACTATGTCCATCCCTCGAAATATCCATCGATCATCCGCGATGTTTCGCTGTTTGTTCCGAGGGGGACGACCGTTGGCGAAGTCGAGGGTGTGATCCGCGCTTCCGCGGGCGAGCTCGTGCGCTCGATCGAGCTTTTTGATGTCTATGAAGCCGAAGACCGAACCTCGTTCGCATTCCGGATGGTGCTCCAGTCATTTGAGCGGACGCTTTCTGATAACGAGGCAAATGTTGCGCGCGATGCAGTTGTTGCTGCTCTTGTGAAGCATGAAGGATGGCACGTTCGGTGAGCGGCGGATCCCGCTCGTCTATCGTTCGCAATGGCGCGATGTTGCGCGCGAAGAGTGGCGTCCGCGCGCTTGTGGGATCGCGGTGCTTGCGATGCTGCTCGCGTATGCGAAGCCCGGGCAGGATATTCCAGATCTCGATCGCATGATCGACGATGGGGTCGCGCGTGGTGCGCACGACCCGACGATCGGCTGGATCCACGCTGGACTGATCGCGCTTGCTAACGAGTTTGACGTTGCGCTCGAAAGCCGGGTCTATCGTGCGAAGGCGGTCAATGAGGTGGAGCATCTTGCATCCAAGGGGCTTGCCGAGATCAGCACCGAACTTGCCCTTCTTCGTCCGGTCATCGCATCCGTGCGGCGAGGTTTTTCGGATACCGGAACGCCGCACATGGTGGTGCTTTCCGGCGTGGGGGAGGATGCGGAGGGAAAATATTTTCTGGTCCATGATCCGGATTCCGAGGTTGAAGAAGGCGCTCAATATCGTCGAGTGTCAAGAGAACAATTCGAGAAAAATTGGCGCAAACTAGCCATATTTTGGAAGCCTTCCGGGGCTACGCGCGGGGACGCGAATTCCCCAAAAAATCCTTTGAAATAGCGCATATTTTGGTATACTTCACGCGTAGTCGCGAACGCGTTTTTTCATATTGCGCGGCGATCTCTACCTCAACTCTCTATGGCAAAAGATACAAACACCGAAAAGAAGAAAGGCTCCGCATCCGGGTCCTATGGCGCGGAGGCAATCCAGGTCCTTGAGGGACTTGAGCCGGTCCGCAAGCGCCCAGGTATGTACATCGGTTCGACCGGTGTCGAAGGGCTACACCATCTGATCTGGGAGATCTTCGACAACTCTCGCGACGAGGCCATGGGTGGCTACTGTAATCGGATTGAGGTGGCACTTTTGCCAGGGAACCGTATTCGCGTCGTTGATAATGGCCGCGGCATTCCCGTCGATGTGCACAAGGCGACGAAGGTCTCCGCGCTTGAGACAGTCATGACCACGCTCCATGCCGGAGGAAAATTCGGCGGCGAGGGGAGCGGGTATAAGGTTTCAGGAGGATTGCATGGCGTCGGCGCGTCCGTTGTGAACGCGCTTTCGGTGTACGCCAAGGCGACGGTGCATCGCGACGGCGGAATGCACGTGCAGGAATATGTTCGCGGAAAAGCGAAGGCCAAGGTCAAGAAAGTCTCGGCGTCCAAGGACCAAGGAACGATCATTCTCTTCGAGGCAGATCCGGAGATCTTCAGCGAGATCAAGTACAGCTGGACCACGATCGTGAGCCATCTGCGCCAGCAGGCATATCTCGTGAAGGGCTTGGAGATCAATATTCTTGATCTCCGCGAATATACGGGAAAGATCGACGAGGCCGACTACTTCTGGATCCGGGAAGCCGGATATCAGTGCCCGTCGATGTCGTTCTATTTCGAAGGCGGACTGTATTCGCTCATCAAGTTCTACAACAAATTCCAGGCGCCCATTCATAAGGATGTGTTCTACATAGAGAAACAAGAAGGGAATGTGGCCGTCGAGGTGGCCCTGCAGTATGTCGACGATATCACTTCGCGCGAGATCGCCTTTGCGAACAACACCTACAACTCCGAAGGCGGTATGCACGTGACCGGATTTCGCACGGCGCTCACTCGCAGTCTGAATGACTACGCTCGGAAGAACGGCAACGCAAAGGATTCGGAGGATTCTTTTACCGGAGACGATGTGCGAGAAGGTCTCACTGCGGTCGTGTCTGTCAAAATGCCGGAGATCCAGTTCGAGGGTCAGACCAAGGCGAAGCTCGGCTCAGTGGAAGCGCGGGGAGCGACAGAGGCGGTCTTCGGATCCGCATTCTCAACGTATCTCGAGGAGCACCCCGACGACGCGAAGGCGATCATTCAGAAAGTGACGCTCGCAATGAAGGCGCGCAAGGCCGCGAAGGCCGCGAAGGATTCGGTGCTTCGCAAGGGAGCGCTCGAGGGACTCACGCTCCCGGGAAAGCTCGCCGACTGTCAGACCAGAAGCGCAGAAGAATCAGAACTCTTTATCGTTGAGGGAGATTCCGCAGGCGGCACGGCCAAGACCGGCCGCGATCGGCGCACACAGGCTATTTTGCCGCTCCGTGGAAAGATCCTCAATATTGAACGCGCGCGCCTCGACAAGATGCTTGCGTCTGAGCAGATCAAAAATCTCGTCGTCGCGCTCGGAACGGCGATCGGCGATACGTTCGATCTCGCGAAACTCCGCTACCACAAGGTCGTGATTGCAACCGATGCCGACGTCGATGGCGCGCACATTCGTACGCTGCTTCTCACGCTTTTCTATCGCTATTTCCGCCCGGTCATCGATGCGGGACATGTCTTCATTGCCCAGCCGCCGCTCTATAAGGTACGAAAAGGAAAGGAGATCCACTATTTCTACCTGGAAGAAGAGAAGAACCAGTTCTTGAAGAAGGAAGGCATCAGCGCTGACGACATGGAGGTCACCGAAGGCGAGGATGGAGAAGAAGGAGCCGATGAGCAGGAGGCGGAGGAGGTCGAGGCCAAGGCAAAGAAAGCGCCGAAGCTCCATATCCAGCGCTACAAGGGTCTCGGAGAGATGAATGCTGAGGAGCTCTGGGAGACCACGATGGACCCGGATCGTCGCATCCTCAAGAAGGTGACCGTCGATGACGCGCAGGAGGCCGATAAGATCTTTGATCTCCTTATGGGCTCCGATGTCGCTCCGCGCAAGACCTTCATTCAGTCGAACGCGAAGCTTGCGAATCTCGACGTCTGATTCGGGGTTCACTCGGATTGCCACACAAGCGCCTGCATTTTTCAGGCGCTTGTGTCTTTCTCTTTGTTCCGTATGCTGAGATCGGACGATCGGGGGATCAATCATGGACCTTCGAGCACTGATCACGAAAACGGGGCACGAAATGTCGCTTGCGGATCTGCGCGCGCAGATCGAAGAAAGCGGGGTCGCGATAAGTGATCTGATCGCATGGATCACTGACGCAGGGACGCTTGCAATCACGCGTGATGACGGTAGTGTTCCCGGTGCAATTGCCTTGGACGAAATCTTCGATGACGCCGGCGGAGAGTACGGTGATATTCCAGAAACCGACCTGATCCTCTATATCGGGACAGACGACGAAGGGGACGACGTTCTCTGCTTCGCGCCGAAGGGTGAATTTGTCCATGCTGATCTGCACTAGTGCCACTCAGAACAAAAAACACCCGGGCCTCAGGCCTGGGCGTTTTAGTTTGCTTTGCGATCTTTATAGAACGCATCGCCGAGCATTTCGTAGGTCTCAAGCGCATCATCGAGCATATCGTCTCCAGCAGCATCGGCGCGAAGGACTGCAACGTATTCTTCGAAGACCGCACGATCTTCCTCGAAAAAGCCGAGGTGGACAGGGAACGAGAACTCACCCGATTCGACGCACGCAAGCGCGTCATTCGCCTTGAGGAGGTCGCCCGCGACATGGACTGTCGGTGCCAGGGCCGCTGCTTCGCGATCGCGTGAGGCGAGGTCGTCCGCCAGGAACTCGAGCGCATGAACAAGCGCAGGGTAGTCGTCTGGAACTTCGTACTCGATCTGCACCCCCGCAGCATAGGGGAGTCCGATCTTGGTCGCTCGGTTCAGGAGCGGGATCAGAAGGTGGTCCATATCGGCACCCCGAAAGCAATCTTCTTTGAGTATACGAGCAAAGAAAAAACGGGCAATATCATGCCCGTTCTTGGTCTGGCTAATCAGTTCGCAGCGGTGGGGGAGTCCGGTGGGCTCCAGGCGCGCGAAATATCTGCGCGGGCGGCCCGCAGCTCGAGCTCGAGCGCTTCAAGGACGAGATCAAGCAGCCATCGAAACTCGGGCGGAAAGAAGATCACTACATCGCATGATGGCGTCCATGCCGAGGTGAGCGCCTTGTACTCGCGCTCTGCATTGGCGTACAGTTCCTTCGCCATCAAAGGTCCCATCACGTCGCGTCCGACGCTAATCTTGGGCCGAACTCGCGTTGGGCGGGTCCGCTCAATGATGATCGAGAGTGTGCTTCGAAGCGCCCGCTCGTCTGCTGAGCCGAAGCAAAGTTTGATGCACGGAACTACATCTTTTCGATCCGAAGCGAACACGATATCCATGTGCCGCTCCCCTGATATCCTTTTCGAGTATACGCAGCATTTCCCCGCGCGCCAGTCCTGTCGACGCGGGCCATAAGAGCGATGCAGAACACCGCTCTTATGGCCACCCGGTTCGATTACTCGATTCCTGCTTTTCGTGCGCGATCTGCAGCACTGAGCGCTTCGCAGAGCTCTGTGCTCGTGAACGTGCGCTTGAGCGCTCCGTCGCGCGTTTCGAGCGAAGAAGAGTCCGCGGCCGCCTCCTTGTCGCCGATCACCGCCCATGCAGGGACCTTGGCGAGTTTGGTATCGCGGACGCGCTTCCCAAGCGAGTCGCCGTCCGGAGAGAGCGTTGCCCGAATTCCGATGTCTTTGAGTTTCGCGACGAGGTTTTCTGCGGCGCTCCGGTGCGCCTCTCCGATCGGCAATACGCGGATCTGCTCCGGTGCGAGCCAGAAGGGGAGATTGCCAGCCGTGTGCTCGAGCATTGCTGCGGTGAAGCGCTCGATCGATCCCATAATGGCACAGTGAATCATCACGATCGGCTCCTTCTCTCCTTTTTCGTTCGTGCAGACGAGTCCGAAGTTCTTGGGCTGATTGAAATCGAGCTGAATCGTCGCGACTTGGAGCGTCCGACCGAGCGAATCCTTGGCCATGAAGTCGATCTTCGGGCCGTACATGGCTGCTTCGCCGACGCCGTCGAGGAAGGTCTTTCCGCGCTTCTCGATCAAGCGCTTGATGGCGGATTCTGCCTTGTCCCAGACCTCCTTCGTGCCGAGATATTTCTGGAAATCCGACGGATCGTGGCGCGAGAATCGGACCGTGAGGTCGCCGAAGCCGAACGTTCCGTAGAAAATATCGATGATATCCCAGATGGCGTAGATCTCGCTTTCGATATCCGATTCCCGGCAAAAGACATGCGCGTCATCCTGGGTGATCGAAAGCACGCGGGCGAGACCGGAGAGTTCGCCGGATTGCTCGTCGCGATAGACCATCGTCGTTTCGGCGTAGCGCTGCGGCATGTCGCGATAGCTACGAGGCTCAGCAGCGAAGATCTGGGTATGGTGCGGGCAGTTCATCGGCTTCATTGCATAGAGATGGCCCTCGCGCGTTTCGATCTTGAAGAGCTCCTCGGCAAATTTTTTCCAGTGACCGCTCGTCTCGTAGAGGTCCTTCTTGGTGATATGCGGAATCGTCACTTTCACGAAGCCGCGCTTCTTGCGGAGTTCCCAGACGTAGTCATTCAGGAGTTCGCGCACGATCGTGCCCTTCGGGGTCCAGAGGGGGAGTCCGGGGCCGACGAGCTCGGAGAACACGAACAGTCCGAGTTCCTTTCCGAGCTTGCGGTGATCGCGCTTCTTCGCTTCTTCGATCAGGGTGACATGTGCATTGAGCTCTTTCTTGGACCCGAAGGCATAGCCGTAGATCCGCGTGAGCATGGGGTTCTTTGCGTCGCCGCGCCAGTACGCTCCGGCGATCCGCGTAAGCTGGAACGCGTCGGCGGGGATCTCCTTGGTGTTCTCGACATGTCCGCCGCGGCAGAGGTCGGTGAAATCTCCGAGTGTGTATGCGGTCAGCGTTTTGCCATCGGCGGCGAATTCTTCGAGAAGCTCAACTTTGAACGGCTGGTCAGCAAAGCGCTTTTTCGCATCGCCCAGGCTCATCGATTCTCCGGTCATATCGAGTGCTCGGCCAATGAGCGAGCGCATGGTCTTCTCAAGTGTGCCGAGATCCTCCGGAGTCGGGGTCTTCCCGGGGCTAAACAGGAAATCGTAATAGAAGCCGTCGTCAGTAACGGGCCCAATGCCGAGTCGGACGTCGGGGTCATGCGTTTTTGCCGCCATCGCCAAGAGATGCGCAAGCGTGTGGCGGATATGATGCAATCGATCGGGATTTTCCATACTGGGAAATGCGTAACGCGAATAAAGAAAACCGCCCTCGCATACGCAGGATCCACACTCGGGGGAGGGATCGTGCATATGCGAGGACGGTCGAGGACCGCGGTTCCACCTCGATTCCCGGACGCTCCGGGCACTTGTTCCAGGCTTGATTGGGGCTTTTGCCGCGCGGTGCGCCTCCGGGTGGTAGCCGAAGCGATCTCAAGCGCCCTTAGTGTAGCGCCGTTTTTTGTGCCGGTCAACGCACTGCCGGAACCCCTTGACGGAATGTCATTTGGGTGTAGCTTTGATGCGGACAATAGTAGAGAGTGATCATGGATCAGAGCGCGGAGCTGGTGCGGAAAGTTCACAAGAAGAATCCCACCGTCGTCGTCGAAGGGCTGAAGGCGATCATCGGAAACGCCCGGGCGCATTTCCCGGGCGCGGAGGCCGAGATCGTTGCCGCGTTGGAAAAGCGGTACCCCGAGGCGATCGCGTTCGCGAAGGTGAAGAAAGCGCTGCCATGAAGTAGACGCGCGGCCCTTGGGCCGCGTTTTCGTTCGCTGGTCAACCAACCAGCGGCACATTGAAACGGAGGTGGTATGCAACGCATCAGAATGACGACCGAATATACCGAAGGGACTCTTGCCGCACTTCTTGCGACGGCGAAAACGGGAGATATCATCCTTCTCGACGAATATCAGTGCTCGGAGATGGCAGGGATGTCTTCCGGACTTGTCTTGCGATTCGGACATGAGTTCAGCTTTGTCGCGCGCCGCGGCGAGCTTTGTCCGCTCGGTGAGCACGTGTGCACATCGTGGCGCATCGGCGACGACGGACTGTACCTCAACGACGGTGATCGGTTCACATTTCTCTCGGTCGACGGAGCGAAATACGATCTCGGACACCACGCGTTCAGTACGTGCCGAGCGAGTCCCGCTGGGCTCTACATCCGCCGCGGAAATGAATTTTTCCGCATCACTCCGGAGGGCGAGGAATATTCGCTTGGGGCGTATCCGTGCATTTCATGGGAAGCGGGCTCTGGCGGGATCGAGTTCGGCCTCGGGAAGGAGCGTTTTCTTCTGGCGAACGATGGCGTCTTGCATGCGCTCGGACAGCATTGCTACGGGTTCATTCGGGTGACACCTTTCGCGACGATCACCGTCACGGAACAATGGTTCCGACGGCTGGACGACAAGGGGGTGCAACATTCCCTCGGAGAGCACATGTTCGAGCGGTTCGATTTCGGTCCGAAGGGGCTCGTGATCTGGAGAGCAAACGAGTTTTTTGCCGTCGCGGATGACGGGCGAGAGCAATCACTCGGTCGGGCGCGCGCCGAAGTGTGGTGCGCGACGCCAATGGGGGTATGCGTTCGCTTCAGGGACGAGCTCAGGCTCCTGGTACAGAAATAGCATCAACAACAACGGAATCACCGCGTCATGCGGTGGTTTTTTTGCTACAGCGCCTTCACTTTTTCGGCGACGACGGAGGGTGATTCGTTGCGGAAGGAAAAGCGGCCCTTGATCGCAACGCAACGATCGGGAAGGACGAAATCTTTGCATTCTTCGAGCGTGCGGGGGAAGAGGACGACCTCGATCGAACCCGTAAAATCGGCAAGCGTGATGAACGCCATGTGTTCGTTCTTTTTGGTGAGCACGACGCGGTGTTTCTCGATGATCCCGGCGACGATCGCGGGCGCTCCGTCGCGCGAGGTTTCGGTGAGATCTTTGATCGACACGCCTGCTTTCTCCATCTTTGCGCGGTGCTCTTCGAGGGGGTGACCGGAGACATACAAACCAAGGAGTTCCTTTTCCCATGAGAGGCGCTCTTTCGTGCTTGCCTCGGCGGCAGGGCGCAGGCGGAAAGAAGGGAGCGCGGAGGGGTCTGCAAAACCCGAGAAGAGCGAATCCTGCGCGTCGGCTTCCATCTTGGCATGCGCGCGGTGGTACTCGATCGCCATGTCGATGTTTCCGAGGAGGGCGCCGCGCTCCTCGCCGAGCGTGTCGAACGCGCCGGATTTGATGAGCGCTTCGAGCGATTTTTTGTTGAGGTCTTTGTGTGTGACCCGCTCGAGGAATTCTGCGTACGTGCGGAACGGTCCGCCGCGCTTGCGCTCGGTGATGATCGCGTCGGCTGCTGCTTCGCCGAGATTTTTGATCGTATAGAGGCCGAAGCGGATCATGTCGTCTTTGTCGGTGGCGCCTTTGACGACCGTGAAATCCGCAAACGAGGCATTAAGATCTGGCGGAAGCACCTGAATCGCCATGTGCTTGCACTCGGCGATCACCTCGGAGACCTTCTCTGTGTCTCCGGCTTCGGCGGAGAGTACTGCGGCCATATACTCGGCGGGAAAGTTCGCCTTGAGGTATGCAGTCTGATATGCGACGCGTCCATAGCTCGCGGAGTGCGCCTTGTTGAATCCGTATGCGGCGAACGGCTCGATCCACGCCCAGATCTCTTCGGCTTTTTTGCGCGACCAGTTGGAATGCTCGATCGTTCCGGTGATGAACTTTTCTTTCTGCTTGGCCATTTCTTCCGGGATCTTCTTGCCGACTGCTTTGCGGAATTTGTCGACTTCGCCCCAGGAGTATCCGGCGAGTTCGTGCGCCATGATGAGGAGGTCGTCCTGGTAGACGAGAATGCCGTGCGTCTGTTTCAATATCGGCTCAAGCGCAGGATCGAGATAGGAAATGATTGATGGGTCCTTTTTGCGTGCGATGTACTCTGGAATGAACTGCATCGGTCCCGGGCGATAGAGCGCAACCATGGCGTTGATATCGTGGATCGTCGTCGGGCGGAGTTCCACAAGCCATTTGGTCATACCCGCGCCGTTCAGCTGGAAGAGGCCGGTCGTTTCACCGCGCGCGAGCATCGCGTAGACTTTTTTATCGTTGAGCGGAATGCGCTCGATATCGATGGTGATCCCGCGGAGCTCCTCCACAAGGCGGATCGCATTGGCGAGGATCGTGAGGTTGCGGATGCCGAGGAAGTCGAGTTTGGTGAGTCCGATGCCGTCTTCGCCGACAGTGTACATGTCATACTGCGTGATGAGTTTGCCGCCTTTCGGGTCGAACTGAACGGGGACGTAGTCGAGAAGCGGCTTCGGCGCGATCACGACGCCCGCCGCATGGACAGAAACGTGGCGAACGGTGCCTTCGAGTTTGCGTGCGATGTCGAGAATCTCGCGCACCTCCGGTTCGGTTTTGTAGCTCTTGGCGAGATCCGGCTCGAGCTCCATGGCGTGTTCGATCGTCATGGGGAATCCCTGAGAGCCCATCGGGATCATGCGTGCGATGCGGTCGCCGAGCTCATAGGGCTTGCCGAGCGCGCGCGCCACATCGCGCACCGCCCCGCGGGCCATCATGGTGCCGAAGGTGCCGATCTGCGCGACCTTGTCTGCGCCATATTTGCGCTTGGCATATTCGAGCACTTCTTCGCGCCGATCGTCCGCGAAATCCATATCGATATCCGGAGCAGAGGGGCGCTCCGGGTTGAGAAAGCGTTCGAAGGGGATGCGATATTCCAAGGGATCGATCTTGGTCATCCCGAGGAGATAGGTGGTCATCGACCCAGCGACGGAACCGCGGATGTTGGTATAGATGCCGTTCTCATGCGCAAAGCGGATCAGGTCTTCGACGACGAGAAAATATGCGGCATAGCCTTTCATTTTGACGATGCCGAGCTCATAGTCGAGGCGCTCAAGTACATCGGCACGGCCCTCGAGTCCGCGGCGCGGAATTCCGGAGAGGCAGAGTTCGCGAAGGACGTCGTCGGACGTCTTGCCCTCGGGAAGAGGGAATTCGGGGAAAATGAATTTGCCGAGCGTGATGTCGATCTGGCAGCGGTCGGCGATCATCTTCGTGTTCGCGACAGCCTCCGGAATGTCGGCGAACCACTCAAGCGCCTCGGCGGTCGAGATGAAATGATAGTGCCCGTCGCCGCCGAAGATCCCCATGTCGGTCACGTCGCTCGCGGTGCCGATCGCAACAAGCGTCTTGTGCGCCTGCGCATCGTCCTTCATGAGGTAGTGCGAATCTTGCGTTGCGACGAGCGGGATCGCGAGCTTCTTTGCAAGGGCCACGAGCGCGTTCCGCCATTCCCAGAATCCTTCGACGTCCGGATGGTGCATCACTTCGATGAAGTAGTTCTCTTTTCCGAAGATTTCCTGATATTCGCGGATGACCTCCTCGGCTTTTTCCATGTTGCCGCTTTGGATCGCGCGGCCGAGCTCTCCTGCCGGACAGCCGGAGAGCGCGATCAGCCCGTCGGAATATGCGCGCAAGAGGTCTTTGTCGACGCGGGGTTTGTAGTAGTAGCCCTCGACGTGCGCGGCGGTCACGAGGCGGATCAGATTGCGGTAGCCTTCGTTGTTCTTGGCGAGGAGCGTGAGGTGGTAGCGCTTGTTGTCGATGCCCGGCTCCTTGTCGAGGCGCGTGCGATTCGCGACATACGTTTCGACGCCGATGATCGGCTTCACGCCGTGCTTCATGCATGCTCCATAGAAGTCGATCGCGCCATACATCGCGCCATGGTCGGTGAGTCCGATCGCGGACATGCCGAGCTCTTTGGCGCGTTTGACCATCGGCTCGACTTTGGTAAGTCCGTCGAGGAGGGAATAGTGCGAGTGGGTGTGAAGGTGGATGAATTCCGGTGCCGCTGCCGGGACTGCTGCCGTGTCGGGGGAATGCTCGCGCTGCATACGGGGGCATTATAGCAGAGCGGGTTATCCACATGCGGTTGCGTTTTCTTGGGGCAGTGCCACTATGTGAAGAGAGTCAAAACAACGGGGGAAAGTCATGAATTGGCGGGATATTTGCTCCCGTACGAGCCTGTTCGCGAAGCGGATCAGGACTGCGATAGCAAAGCCGTTTGATCCGGCGATCCTGGTTGGGGACAAAAGTCGTGCTCGCAGAGATGACGAGCCTGATCCGGAAGATGAAGTTCTTGCCGAGAAAAGCAGACAGCTTGATGAGTTGTATCGGACCTATCCTCCCGAAGACGAACGGCCGGAAGGAAAGAAACACCTCTCCTGGAGAGATAAGCTGTGGACGCATATTCGTCCGCTTCTCGTCTTGAATGGCACGCTCTTTGCGCTTTTCTTGATCGGCGCGAGCATTCTCCCTCCTTCGCACCCGCTTCCGAGCATCGCGATCATGTGCTCTGCCGCGACTTTCGCGTATTGGTTCTGGGTCGGCCGCTGGCACAAACGGATCATGGATCGCGTGTGGGAAAAGTTCACGGAAAAATATGGGAAGCATTGGCATCGACGATAGACCTCCGCGCGGAAACGCCGGAGGATTTTGCTATACTCCCTCCATATGGCCCCATGGATCATCGGGATCGACGAGGTTGGCCGCGGACCGCTGGCTGGACCGGTCGCCGTTGGTGCTGTCCGTGCGAGCAGAAGGGTGCTGCGGGTGTTTTGCGAGATCCGGGAATCCAAGCAGCTCTCCGCTCGAGCGCGGGAGGAGTGGGCCGCGCGGATCGCGAGCGCGCGGGGAGCGGAGCTCGACTTCGCTGTCGCGTTCGTCTCTGCATCGGTGATCGATCGCATCGGGATCAATCCGGCTATCGCACGTGCGCTCGAGAGGGCGATCGGGAGAGTCGCGACCGACCCAGCGCGGACGCGCGTCCTGCTCGATGGGGGACTCCGCGCACCGGGAGAATACAAAGATCAGCAGACCATCATCCGGGGCGATGCATCCGAGACCGCGATCGCGATGGCTTCGGTGGTCGCAAAGGTCGCCCGTGACGCCCGAATGGCTCGGCTTTCGCTCCGCTTTCCGGGGTATGGATTCGAACGGCATGCAGGGTATGGCACGGCGGCGCATATGGCTGCGATCCGCTCGCTTGGCCCTTCCCGCGAGCACCGGCGGTCATTTCTCCGTTCGGTCTTGCAAATAGGCTGAAAATACGTATACTCGCTCCCATGGTAGTCCACATGCGACATACTCGCGCGCATACGGCCAATCGCCGTTCGCACCACGCCTTGAAGGGCGCGACGTTTTCAACCTGCCAGAAGTGCGGGGCGAAGCATCTCGCGCATCGCGTGTGCATGCAGTGCGGAACCTATCGCGGTCGCGTCGTTCTTGACGTTATGGCTAAGACGGTAAAGCGCCAGAAGAAGGCCGAGGCTGAAAAGGCCAAGGCAACGGGCGCATCGAAGCCGGCGGCAAAGAAGGCGGCAGCGAAGGGAGAAAAGAAGGAAGACAAGAAGACCGCGTAAATTCTCGCTCTTTTGAGCGCGGGATGGACCGGCGTACCTTGACCTGCTTTCGCGCTTTTCCTATACTTGAAGAAATCGTCCTATGGCAAATCGGCACCTTTCCAGAAGCATCGTGCTTCAAGCACTCTTTGAGTGGGACTTTAACCATTGCAAAGAGGGCGTGATCGAAGAGATCATGGAACGCAATGTTGCCGAATTCGCCCCTGGATTGAACGACTCCACCTTCATGACGGCCTTGGTGCGCAACGTGCTCGCCAAGCAGCCTGAGCTCGACGTCATCATCGAAAAGGCCGCTCCGCAGTGGCCGATTGATCGTATCAGCGCCGTCGATCGCAACGTGCTCCGGCTCGGACTCTGCGAGCTGCTTTTTGGCGATCGTGGCGAGGTGCCGCCCAAGGTTGCGATCAACGAGGCGATCGAACTCGCCAAGACCTTCGGAGGAGAAAATAGCGGCCGCTTCGTCAACGGCGTTCTCGGTGCGGTCTACAAGGAGATCGGCGAACCGGGCAAAGACGAGACGAGTCCCAATCGCGACAAAAAAGGCCAGATTGATATTTCCAAGCTTCCGCTCGAGAAGCTCGGCGGCGCTGTCGTCTATGCGCGCCACAACGGCGAGATCTATCTCGCGCTCGTGCACGACATCTTCGGCCACTGGACCCTTTCGAAGGGCCACATCGAAGAGAACGAAAGCGAAGAAGAAGGTACGCTTCGTGAGATCAAAGAAGAGATCGGCGTCGACATGACGCTTCAGGAGAAGCTCGGCGAGAACGAATACATCGCGTCGCATCCCGAGAAGGGAAAGATCCGCAAGCGGGTCAACTATTACCTCGGCGAAGCGCCGTTCATTCCGCTCCAGCTCGAAGAAGGGAAGGGCGGCCTCGATGACGCCCGCTGGTTCAAGGCGACCGAGATCGTCGATCTCAACATCTACGACGACATCCTCCCGATCATCACCAAGGCAGTCACGTCCTTGTTGAAATCGGCATGACATCGCTTCTCGTTATCGTTGCCGGAGTTCTCCTGGGAGTGTTTTTCCTCCGATGGAGCAGCAATCGTGTCGAAAACATACAGGCAGAGAGATCGAAAGAAAACGACAAGGCGCTGGTGTTCCTTGCGAAGTTTCTTGCGTTGGGTTTCCTTTTGTTTCCCCTCGTGATCACGTTTTTTTCCTTTTTTCGGCCACCAGTAGAATCTGAGCCGGTGAAGATCGCTTGTTCGAGCGGGGAAATCGTTCTGAAGACGAGAAAAATCTATTCTTTTGGAAACGGAATCTTTCTTTACTCTGATGTGGTGTATCGACGCGGAGGAGAGGATCTTCCGTTCGGCGAGCCACGCATTGTTGTTTCAGGCTATGAATATCGAGACATACCTGATGAGCAAACCCCGCGGCTGGCCTTCTATCTCAGTCCGATGAATTTCTCCAGGCAGGATGTCGATGTCATTGTGGGCTGTGTGTCCCAACATCTATTTGATTTTCAGGCACTCGTTGTCCTGCATGCCAAAAGCAAAACTTATCCCAGCACGTCGACTCACGTGAATGGCTTTATTTATGCTGATTTTCCTGAGAAAAAACTCTCTTTCGCGTGCGCGGACAATATTTGGATCACCATCAGTAAGGATAGCAATCTAAGCTCCGTAATGGGGGTGCCTGACGGTAGTGAGAGCTTCATTGTGGTCAGGTACGACGGTCCCGAAACATATAACAATCTTGGGAAATACAATATCTCCACCGGACAGCTTGAAGTTTCCCGGGGCCGTGCCACAAGCAGCTATGATTATGCCAGTTTATGCAAGAATGAAGACGGGAAGACGCTTTCTGAAGTTTTTCCTCCAAATTAAAATATGAAGGCTGAAATATACACCAAGGCAGTCACGTCCTTGTTGAAGGCATAAGAAAACCCCCGGATGTCCGGAGGGTTTTTGTTCTGCTCGTTTAGCGTAGTCCGGCACGCTGAATTTTCTCGATGAGGAGCAGGTGGTTCTTGTCGAGCATTTCCTTCTCGCGCAGAAGTTCTTCGGCATAGGCGTCCGACATTCGGTCGATCGCGATCCCGAAGATGGTCTGCATCTCATCGTCGCCGAAGCCGACGAGCGACTTCCTGAGGCGTTCCTTCGCGTCTGACATGATCGTGTTCACCCGATGATTCCTGCCGTATGGTACGGGTGCCGCCGGCATGTGTCTAGGCATCATTGGTGCAATGTTGTCAAAACGCCGCGAATCGAGTAACGTCATGAGTAGGGTATGTTTGGAAACCCGCTTTCGCATCGAGGATTCCGAGACCGGGACCCGCAGGGCGGAATGGAGTTTCTCAGCATACCCCAAGGACCTTTCTCAAAAACACTCTGTTTTATTATTCGTCACCTTCTGAGTGCTTTTGAGACGGGTTCTCACTATGGAACACCCAGACGAAACCTATAAAGCTTTCGCCGAGAAGATCGGCGTTACGTTCGCGGACTTGCGGCTGCTTCGCGAAGCCTTCACGCACCGCTCCTATTTGAACGAGCATAAGGGGCTCGGTATGCGGCATAATGAGCGGCTCGAATTTTTGGGCGATGCGGTGCTCGAGCTCGTCATGACCGAGCATCTGTTCAAGAAGTTCCCCGACGAACCTGAGGGACGGCTGACCGCCTATCGCTCGGCGCTCGTGAACACCAATTCGATCTCGGACGCGGCGACAGATCTCGGCGCAAACGAACTCCTGCTCCTTTCTCGCGGAGAAGCCAAGGATACCGGCCGCGCGCGGTCGTATATTCTCGCCAACACCTTCGAGGCGCTCATTGGGGCGGTCTATCTCGATCAGGGCTACGATGCGGCGCGGGATTTTATCGGCCGCTCGCTCTTTCCGAAGGTGGATGAAATCGTCGGCAAGAAACTCTGGCAGGACGCAAAAAGCCGTTTCCAGGAGGAGGCACAGGACCGCACCGGTATTACGCCGAATTATGTCGTCATGAAGGAGACCGGCCCGGACCACGACAAGCGATTCGAGATCGGGGTCTATGTCGGCGCGGAACTCGTCGCCAAGGGCGAGGGGAGTTCCAAACAGGATGCGGAGCAGTCTGCCGCACTCGACGGACTTCGGCGCAAAGGCTGGGAGTAGCACAGAGTCTGCGCCCTCTCGCGAGGTTTGACCCGCGCTATCGAACGAGATAGTGTGGTCCGAGAACTCTGCACATTCTGAAGGAGAGTACGATGGGAGGAACGCCCCGCACGCCGGTCACGATCCACGTGATCGGAGAATATCCGCTGCTCGCGGAAGAAATCGTCGGTCTGCTCCGCGCACGCGGCTTGCTCGACTCCGATCGTCATCGCGATCGCAATACGCTCTTGCGCGCAGTTAAAGAGATCTGCGACGAAGAGGATCGCGAACAGCGCCTTCGCATGATCGCCGAGCGCTCGCTGAAATGCATTGAGCGCCGCATCGCGCTCGGGTATCCTGCCGCACTCGCGCAATCCGAGGTCGCATTCCGAACCTCGCTTGAGCCGCTCGTCGAGCGCGTCCGGACGTTCTACGGGCCGCCGGAATTCGATGCCGGAAAATCGCAGCTCGAGGTCGTCTTTGTGTTTCCGCGGATCGATCACGAAACGCAGCTTCGGCTGGTCGCGCGCGCGATCCGCACCACGAGCGCCGATCCTGCGCGCCTCCGTGCTGTCGGGACAGAAGATGGCGTGCGAACGCTCGCGGTCGCAGAACTCGATATCGTGAAGGACTTCGATGCGCTCTATGCTGAACGCGTTGTCGGCATGCGGCGTCCCGCCGACACATATGCGCTCTATGGCGTGCATGGCGGCAAGCTGACGCATGGCTATCTCGTCTGCGAGGAGCTCGAATACTTCGCCCGCAAGC
>DATIBL010000124.1:0-3305 GCA_035457505.1 Minisyncoccota bacterium
AATTCCCCGTCGAGAAAGGAATCCTCGAAGTTGGAAAGACTGAAACGACGATCTTGCTCTAGTATTTCCGATTGCAATTCAACCAGAACCGCCCACACGATCGGGCGGTTCTGCTATACTGGACCCATGAATGTTCTCAACTCATCGCCGGGCGGGGCCGATTCGACCCCTGCGTCCAGCGACCAGCAGCCAGATATTTCTCACGAACGAAAGATCATCGCAATCTTCGGACTGTTTGGGATTCTTATTTTTGGCGGACTCCTCGGTGTGGTCAAGCTCGCGACGCTCTCAGGGGACGCCGAAGGGGCCCCTGCGCCGACCGTTTCGCTCGAGAATGCGTCGATCGCTGCCGCCGATCATGCTCGCGTCGCGATCCCTGCTCCGGCGATCGCAAACGCTGATCCGCGATATGATCTCGACCGAAACGGGAAGCTCGACAACGCCGATGTCGCAATGCTTGCCGAGCGATTTGCTCAACCGCTCGATGATCTCCGTTTCGATCTCACGGGAGATGGTCATATCGACCACCAGGACATTCGCTTCCTTCGAGCAGAGCTCGCGACTCGACCTGCAACGCTTTCGGATCTTGATCGCGATGGATATTTTGACAACCGCGATATCGCGCTCGCGGCGCATGCCATACTCGGATCGCAATATGCGCCGTACATGGATCTCGACGGGAGCGGTATGGTCGATGTCAGCGATCTTCATACTATGCGTGCGACTCTTTCCGGCGCTTCGTCGACGGTCTACTTTGATCTCTCGCTCGATGGTCGTGCCGACAATCACGACGTGAAGATCGTTACAGATGCGATCAACAGCATGAGCTACAGCGCGTATGCCGACATGGATGTGAGTGGTAATCTTGATGCGCTCGACTTGAGTTTGATCCGCGCGTTTCTCTGGCGAAACCCAGAGATCATGCTAGACCTCACTCTCGACGGTCGCGTCGACAATTTTGATGTCGAACTTCTTGCGAACGCAATGAGCTCGATGTCATACGACGCGTATTTCGACATTGATGCGAGCGGGCAAGTCGAAGTGCTCGATCTCATGCAGATTCGCACTGCACTCGCGCCAAAAACCGACATTCTCTACGATCTGAACAAAGATGGCGTGGTCACAAACGATGATCTTCGCCTGGTCGCCACCGCACTTCTCAGTCCGTCCTATTCTCCTTATGCCGATCTTGATGCAAGCGGACAGGTGGAGGTACGTGATCTCACGCTGATCCGCGCCGCCATCCAAATGCGCGGAGACACCTACGTCGCCGATCTCGATGTGAACGGTAACATCAATCGTTTCGACCGCGAGATCGTCGAACGCGCAGCAAAAAACCCGAGCTACCAACCCGAAGCAGACCTTGACGGGAGCGGGAGAGTCGATAAGGCCGATCTTGCCACCTTCGATCTTCTCGCTCCACAGGTTCGGGCCGGAAATTAGTGCCATTGCGCAGCTCTTTGCCAGAGTGGTATAATTCGCGCTATCCCACACAAAAGCCGTACGCACGACCTAAACATACCGTGCGCGCGGAGCAGTCCCACGTTCTTTTTCCCAGATTGGTCGCGCTTCATGCGCCGCACAGCCCCGACGGAGCACATTCCGCGGGGCTGTGTTTTTGTGTTCTGATTCATCTCGCTCTTGTACGCAAGGGTGCTATTCGTAATAATGCGACATCATGACCCATAAAAATCATCGCACTTCTGCACTCATCGGTATCGGTCTTTTCCTTGTATTCGTGTCACTTTTTTCAGCACCGCGATCTGTATTCGCTGCGGACGTAGATCAGATCACGATATGGGGTGATGGATTCGAAAGCGATCCTCCGTTCTCTCCTTGGACCGCAGCAGATGAAAAATGGAGTAATTCAAATCTTGTTCACACGGGAAGCGGAGCAGCAAAAGCAACAGGAAATACCCAGGGTACACAACACCTTCTCAAGAATGTTTCAACTGAAGGTTATACGTCGATCGTGTTTCGATATTGGTATCGCGCTGCGGATCTCGATGCGAACGGGTGCGAAGACGAAACTGAAACGTGCTCTGGAAATGATGATGCAGTTGAGATTCAGTACACCGTCGACGGTGGTGCAACATGGACAACGCTCTCCAGGATAGCTGATGGTGCGGACGATGAACTCTATCACGAAAGTATCCACGAACTTCCGAGCGATGCATCGAATAACGCTGTGTTTGGGGTGCGCTTTTCTGTAAATCTCAACGCAGGGAACGATACCGTCCGCATCGATGACGTTCTCATCAGTGGTCATGCCGATGATGACGGAGATGGCATTGCGAATGACGAAGACAACTGCCCGGCACTCGCGAATGCGGATCAATCGGACGAGAACGCAGACGGCACGGGGGACGCGTGCACAGAGACATCCGATGACCAGGACAGAGATGGGTCAATTTACGAAAATACGCCTGAGTTCTGCACAAATGGCCTCGACGATGACGGAGATGAATTGACAGATGGTTCGGATTCCGATTGTGAACCCCGCCTCACCATTGTGAAGCATGTCGTAAACGACAATTCCGGGACACTGTCTGCGGGCGATTTTAACCTTCATGTAAACCTCGCCAATGAAGAGAACGAAGATGGGGGAGAGAGGAACGAGGAAGAAAGCGAGCAGTTTACGTTTAAGCTTGTAAACATCGCATATGCAGAAATCGGGCGAACCTACGCGCCAGCATCTGTAATTGGGAACGAGGAGGGCACTGACGTGTACTTCTATGGCTCAGCCAACTACACCGTTACCGAGGATCCAGAGATGGGATATTCCGCTACTTACAGTGAGAAATGTTCGGGCTCGATCGGTCTTGGCGAACACCTGACCTGTATCGTCACGAATGATGATAATGCTCCGATCCAGAATCCCGCGGGCGGTAGCGGTCAGGCATACACCCAAGGATGCACCAACCCGCTTGCGACGAACTTCAACCCGCTTGCGAATCTCGACGACAACACCTGTCAGCTTCCTCCTCCGCCGACCGGAGGATCGGGAACGACCACCGAGACCGAGGGAGAGGTCCAGGGCGCAACAGCAGAAGAGGCTGCGAATGAGCCCCCCGCGGGATGCACCGAGCCATACCTCACGTCGTATATGTTCTTTGGGCGCCCGAACGATCCGGCAGATGTCCGCAAATTGCAGACATTTCTGAACGAGCACCTCGGCCTCTCGATTCCTGTGACCGGCTTCTACGGTCCGCTCACGCGAAACGCCGTGAAGCAGTTCCAGCGCAAGTATGCTGACGAGATTCTGAAGCCTTGGCGCGATGCGGGACTTCTGGCATCGATGGAGG
>DATIBL010000125.1:0-3146 GCA_035457505.1 Minisyncoccota bacterium
GCAGGATATCGCTTCAAATACGCAGGGGAGAATCTCGCGGTGAACTTTGATGATTCGGTCGCCGTTGATCGCGCGTGGATGGCCAGTCCGTCGCATCGAGCCAATCTCATGAGCGATCGCTACACCGAGATTGGAATCGCCATGGCGACCGGGACATACAAAGGACGCCAGACCGTGTTCATCGTCCAGCTCTTCGGCACCCCGGCAAAAGCCCGTCCGGCACCCGTCTTTGCCGAGGCGACAAGCACGCTTCCATTGGCCTCAGCAACGGGCACTGCGCCATCGCGCATACCCGGACTTGCCGCAAGCGTCCGAGGCGCGAGTACATCCGAGGAGGACGTGATCCCCGAGCCCGAGCTCTATCTCGTGGAGGCCGAGACCATCGCCGCCGAAGAGCACCTCATGGCGATCGATCCATCTGTTGATGCTGACCTCTCTCCGCTGCCGTTCGAGCGTCCCACGCCCACCGATCCGCTCGCACGCGCATCAGCGAACCCCTCGAGGACACTCGGCTTCGCCTATCTCGCTCTTGGTGCACTTGTCCTCTTTGCACTCATGATCTTCATTGGCGTCGAGATTCGCAAGCAGCATCCGCTCCATATTGCCTTCGGCGTCGCATTCCTCTTTGCGCTCGGACTTCTCTTTGTCATTTACCGCGACGTGTTCTTCTTGGGCGTAGAAATACTCTAGGGACGACGCGTTTACACGTATTGGATATAATGAAGACAATAATACCATCACATTTATGGACGACGCATTGATGCAATACATCGCGACGGAGCGCTCTCGCGGCGTCGCAGACGGGGATATCAAGAAGGCATTACTCGAGAAGGGCTGGGACGCGGGGAAGGTGGGAGCAGCATTCGGCGACAATGTCGTCCATGCCACACCGGCGACTGCACAGAAAGGCCTATTCGGCGGGCGGGTCTCGCGGAGAGAATATTTTTTCGCATCTCTGCTTATGCTCGGGATCGGATTAATGATGTTCCTTTTTATTGCATTCATGACTGGGTATGTATTTGGCATGCCTCTTATGCCAATGGCAGATGTTGATATGATGGGAATCGATATGCGCAGCGCGATACTCTCTGCAATATTTCTTATTGCCGCCGGTCTTGCATGCTTCATCTTCAGCCTCTCGCTCATGGTGCGTCGTTTGCACGACCTGGGGAAGGAATGGTTCTGGGTGTTTCTGACCTTCATTCCGGTTGTGACATTCTTCTTCTCGCTCTATTTGCTCTTCTTCAAGGGCGAGCAGCGGGCGAACGCATACGGTCCGGTGCCAAACAATTCGCGCAAGATCTTCGACGTCCTCCTCGGACGATAACCAAGCGAACGACAGACAACCGCCCCCTTGCGACTTTTTCGCTTTGGGGCGGTTTTCATAGACGACAATCGAATACGTATCAAGAGAGCGGCGAGAGCCTGGCTCAACTCCTCGATTCCGATGGAAATCGGCAAAATTCGTTCGGAGATTGAGATAGGCTCACGGGAACAGACCCGTTGACCCGCTCGGCAACCAGTTTCGAAAACATGGTGCCAACTTCTGCCCCAAACGGGGAAAGATACCGGACCTCCGGAAAATCGCGAACCTTCTCGATTTCTGAACGTCCACGACACGCAGACTCTTGCGTGCGACGAGTAAACCTTTCCTAGTTTTGGGAAAGGTTTTTCGATTGTCACTTTATCCATTACTATACAAAGTTGGACCTTTGTACGAACGCATCATGAGCCATATACGCCCGACCTTCACGGTCGAATCGGTCACGTCCGGCCACCCGGACAAAGTCTGCGACCAGATCTCCGACGCGATCTTGGACGCCTGCCTTGCAGAAGACCCATACTCGCGCGTCGCCATGGAAACATTCGGCGGCCACGGCCTTCTCCTGCTTTGCGGAGAGGTCACCACCAAGGCAGAGATCGACGCAAGCGCGATCGCACGGAGCGTCTACGCCGATGTCGGTTATGACCCGAACGCTCTCGAGATCATTGAGCGCATCGTTCGCCAATCACCCGACATCGCCCAGGGCGTGGACCAAGACGGTGCCGGCGACCAGGGGATCATGTACGGCTACGCAACCGCCGAAACCGCGGAATTCCTTCCGAAAGCCCTCGTGCAGGTACACGCGCTGACCAAAGGCCTCGAGCGCTTGCGCACATCGGGCGATCTCCAGTGGCTTCGCCCCGACGGAAAGGCGCAGATCACCGTCATAAACGGCAAGATTCGCTCCGTTCTTGTGTCGACCCAGCACGCCGAAGATGTCTCGCAGCACGAGATCCGCGAGGCGCTCATCGAGCACTTGATCCGCCCGGCGATCGGCTCCCTCCGAGGCGTCGAGATCCTCGTGAACCCGACCGGACGTTTCGTCCAAGGGGGATTCGATGCAGACACCGGACTCACTGGCCGCAAGATCATGGTCGACACCTATGGAGGCCTGATCCAGCATGGTGGCGGAGCATTCTCCGGCAAAGACGCGACAAAAGTCGACCGCTCGGCCGCGTACATGGCCCGCTATGCAGCGAAGAACATCGTCGCATCTGGTAAAGCGCGCGAAGCGCTAGTCTCCGTATCCTACGCGATCGGGCACCCTGAGCCCCTCATGGTGAGCGCATACGACGAACGCGGCTCCGATATCTCGCGATCCGTCCGCAACCGCTTCGATTTCCGTCCGAAATCGATCATTAAAGAGCTCGGACTTCGCTCGCCGATCTATCGGCAGACCTCCTCTTACGGGCATTTCGGGAAATCCCAGCTTCCATGGGAAGAGATTGTCCTCTGACGAAGACGCATCATGCACGTCACGCATAACCCAAAAGACCCTCCGCGCATATCTGCACGGAGGGTCATGTGTTTTTCTCTCTGTGTCCAAACAAAAAGCAGCGGGGGTTCCGCTGCTTTGTTCTTTCTCTCCGATACCGATGTCAGAGCACTTCGTTCGCCGTATTGGCGACCCAGCTGCGTTCTCCGCGGCGGAGGATCGCAAATCCCGCATGCTCGCGCCCGCGGAAGGCATTCACTGCGACAGTAAGGCCGCTGTTCCATTCCGTGAGATACGGCGTATCGATCTGCTCGTTGTTGCCGAGACAGACGATCTTCGAACCCGGACCAACGCGCGTCAGAATCGTCTTCATCTGCTTCGGTGTCA
>DATIBL010000126.1:0-16010 GCA_035457505.1 Minisyncoccota bacterium
ATCATCAAATCCAAACGTGTTTCCAGGCATTCCGTCGCCGCGCTCTTCGGTATTTCCATAGAGCCAAGCGCCGAGCTCGCGCGCAAATCGCGGCTTATTGAGCACATACCCATCGGCCTGACCCTGGAACTCCGCAATCGCAAGGCGATGAATCGCATCGCTCACCGCATGCAGAGTTACCCCCGAGAAACGACCCATTGCTGCGTCGATATCGCCGAGCGTTCGCGCATCGATCTCCTTCGTCGGATCAAATTCCGTCCGCAAAACCTTTCGAGAACGAATGGCCGAAAGCGGAATTGCGGCTGGGGTAATCGGCGCTCCGGGGGAAAGAGTGAGTATTGCGATCGGGAGCAGCGTGCGTTCAAACTCCTTTTTCCCGGGAGTAAGGGCGGCTTTTTCGACGGGGAGGATTTCGATAGCCACGGACATCCCGAGCGCCTCGGCACCGACGACAATGTTTTCGATCACACACCCAATACTGACCGCCGTTTGCCGTCCTACGACATCCGACTCTGGAAGCACACGCGCCCGATCAATCAAGATCGTGATCGTCTGTTTTGCCGAGTTGACCTGAAATCGCCACGGCTGCGTATTGTGCGAACTCGGCGCAAGATGCCCGAGCATCGCCAGAAATCTCATCTGCGCCAGGGGGTCCCAGGCATGGAACTGCTCGGGCGTCGGGAGCGGCGTCTCCCAGATTTCCAAATGTCTGGCCGAAACGTGCATAAGTGGGTTTTACCGCGATAGCCACGGCGTTGCATCCTATAGTATCATGGAGGGCGAGAGGAAGATATTCCATGGATCTCTACGGGCTTGAAATTCTGCTCGACATTCTCGCGTTCGTAACGAACGCTTATCTTGGACTTTTCGTCTACCTGCGCAATCCAAAAAGCGCCACGCATCGCCTCTTTGCGATCCTTTCACTTTTGACGTGCGTCTACGTCGTCGTCAATTACATTTCACTGCATCCCGAGATCGTCGGAGCGCACGATCAGCTCTTCTGGATCCGGATCGTCATGATGACGTGCTCTTTCATCGGCCCAGCGCTCGTCTTTCTTGTCCACACCTTCCCGCGCGATGAATTCACGATGAAGCCCCGATATGTCGTCGGGCTTCTCACGCTCATGACTGCCTCCGCGCTGCTGTCGTATTTCCCGTTCGTGTTTACCGATCTCCAGTTCCCAGAAGGGAAGCCTGTTCCAACGCCGGGTCCCGGCATTCCCGTTTTCTTCATCGATTTCGTGGGGCTCTTTATCGCGAGCTTTATCATGCTTTGGTATAAGCTGCACCACACGATCGGCGAGGAGCGCGCGCGTCTCCGGATCTTCTTCCTCGGCATCGTTTCGACATTTTCCATGATGGGACTGACGACGGTCATTTCCGTTGTTGTACTCAAGTCCTCAGCACTCGTCTTCCTTGGCCCCGTTTCTTCCGGCATCCTTCTTGCTGCCGTCGCGTACGCGATCATTAAGTACCGGATGTTCAACATCAAGCTTGCGGCGACGCAGGCATTCGTGATCACGATCTCGATCGTGTCGCTCGCCAAGATCTTCACCTCAGCAGACACCTCGGCGCGATTTATCGATCTCATCATCTTCATCACGACCGTGCTTTTTGGCTTACTCCTGGTCCGCAGCGTCGATGAGGAGATCCGCTCTCGCGAGCAGATCCAAGATCTCGCAAAGCGTCTTGCGGATACCAACTGGGAGCTTGCGAAGACCAACGAACAGCTGCGCTTGATCGATCAGCGCAAGAGCGAATTCGTCTCGATCGTGTCACATCAGCTGCGCACGCCGATCGCCGCCGTGAAAGGCTATGCATCGCTTCTTCTCGAGGGTGCGTTCGGAGATCTTACAGAGCGTCAGAAGGAGTCGGTTGACCGCATCTTCATCTCAGCCGGGCGCCTCGCGCAGATGATCACTGATTTTCTTGATATCTCGAAGATCGAGCAGGGGACCATGACCTACACGTTCACTGCGGTCGACCTGCGCACGATCGTCAAAGACCTTGTCGAAGACTTCCAGACTGTCACCAAGGCACGCGGACTAACCCTCGATGCGGAGATCCCGGAGGGAGAGACCTTCACCGTCACGGCAGACGAAGGGAAGATCCGGCAGATTCTTTCCAATCTGATCGACAACGCGATCAAGTACACACTCAAGGGTTCCATCCATATTTTGCTTGAGAAGGACAATGTCGCAGGGACCGTGTTCATCAAAGTTCACGATACGGGCGTCGGACTTACCCAGAACGACATCCACCACCTTTTCAGCAAGTTCACGCGCGGCGCAGGAAGCGAGAAGCTCTCCACCGATGGATCGGGACTCGGACTCTACGTCGCAAAGAAGATGCTCGAGGCGCATCGCGGGAAAATCTGGGTCGATTCGGCCGGACCAGGAACGGGCTCTACATTCGTCGTTGAGCTCCTCGCCGAGGAGATCTAGGGCATGTTCCGTTCAGATCTCGCAGCGCTTCCAAAACCCCCTATTTCTGCTAGAATTCGCCGTATATGAGCGAAAAGGCCGCATCCAAGCGCCAGACGGTGCTCACCGGGGACCGCCCCACCGGAAAGCTCCATTTGGGGCATTTTGTGGGTTCGATCGGAAGCCGCCTTGAGCTGCAGCGCTCCCATGATCTCCTCTATATGATCGCCGATGTCCAGGCGCTCACCGACAACGCCGCGAACCCCGAAAAGGTCCGCACAAATGTGCTCGAAGTCGCGCTCGACAACCTTGCCTGCGGAATCGACCCGAATACCTCGACGCTCTACATTCAGTCGGAAGTTCCCGAGATCGCCGAACTGACCATCTTCTTCCTGAATCTCGTCACGCTCTCGCGTTTGAAACAAAATCCGACGGTCAAAACGGAAATGAAGCAGAAGGGCTACGCCGAGAATGTCCCGGCGGGATTCTTGATGTACCCCGTGAGCCAAGCGGCAGATATCCTCACGATGCGAGCGGACCTTGTCCCAGTCGGAGAAGATCAGCTTCCGGTGCTCGAACAGACCAACGAGATCGTCGACACGTTCAACCGCCTCTATGGTCCCACCTTTACGCGCATCAAACCGATCCTTTCGGAGACGCCGCGCCTGATCGGCACCGACGGCAAAGCAAAGATGTCCAAATCGATCGGCAACACGATCTATCTCGCCGACGACGCAAAGGAGGTCGAGCGCAAAGTGATGCTCATGTATACCGATCCGAATCACATTCATGTTGATGATCCCGGGAGCGTGAAGGGGAATATCGTCTTTGCATATCTCGATGTCTTCGATCCAAACAAAGCCGAGCTTGCCGAACTCAAGAAACACTACCGGCGCGGAGGCCTCGGCGATGTCGTGATCAAAAAGCGCCTCTCAGGAATCCTGAATGACATCCTCGAACCGATCCGTGAACGCCGAAGGAGTCTCGCACAGAATCCCAAGGCCGTCATGGATATGCTGCACGAAGGGTCTCGCAAAGCGCGCACCAGCGCAGGGAAGACCCTCGGAGAAGTCAGACAAGCCATGAAGATCGATTATGCATAACCACGAACGCACCGCATTTTCCCAAGCTATCATCATTCATTCATCCACACTTCCATGATCACCCGTACTCCCATCACGACATTGAAGGACAAGGCCGGCGAGACCGTCAGCGTCGCCGGATCGATCAGCGTCCGCCGCGACCACGGAAAGCTTATTTTCATCGATCTGCGCGATGTATCCTCATTCGTCCAAATGGTCGTGCTTCCACAAAATGCCGAGGCGTATGCAGCAGCGCAGGAGATCCGCCCGGAGTGGGTGATCCAGGTCGAAGGATCGGTCAACAAGCGTCCAGACAAAATGATCAAAGCCGATCAGGATAATGGCACGGTCGAACTGGAAGCAAAGAAGATCACTGTTCTTGCAAAGGCAAAGGAGCTTCCGTTCGAGCTTGGCGCAGAACTCAATATCGACACACTGCTCGATTATCGCCCGCTCACGCTTCGCGATCCGAAGAAGCGCGCGATCTTCAAGGTGCAGACGGAGATCCTGAAGGCCTACCGCGCAGCGCTCGACGCCGAGGGATTTATGGAGTTCCAGGCGCCAAAGATCGTCGGCGATGATGCCGAAGGCGGTGCCGGCGTGTTCAAAGTCGAATATCTCAAGGGCAAGGATGCCTATCTCGCGACTTCGCCGCAGCTCTACAAGCAGATCATGGTCGGCGTGTTCGAGCGGGTGTATACCACAGGTCCGGCATTCCGCGCCGAAAAACATGCGACAAGCCGACACTTGAACGAGATCGCTATGCTCGACGCGGAGATGGGCTATATCGAGAGCCAGTACGACATCATGGCGGTGTTCACCAAGGTGCTTCGCGCCGTCTCCGCGCACGTCGAGAAGACCTGCGCAAAAGAATTTGCCCTGCTCGGCGCGACCCTCCCCAAGGCTCCCGAGAATTTCCCGCATATGAAGCTTCGCGAAGCGCAGAAGCTTATCACCGAGGCGACCGGGGAAGACTGCACCAAGGAGCCCGATCTTGAGCCGCAGCATGAGCGCTGGCTGTGCGACTATGCGCTGAAGACGTTCGACTCTGATTTCATCTTCATCACGCATTTCCCGACGACGAAGCGCCCGTTCTACACGATGGAAGATCCAGAGAATCCCGGATATTCGAAGTGCTTCGATCTGCTTTTCCGCGGCGTCGAGATCTCGAGCGGCAACCAGCGTGTCCACGATTACGATGCGCTCGTCGCCAAGATGCAGTGGAAGGGACTCGATCCGGAGCAATTCTCCTTCTATCTCCAGGCCTTCAAATACGGCATGCCTCCGCACGGGGGATGGGGCCTCGGACTTGAGCGCCTGACCGCAAAGTTCCTCGGGATCGAAAATGTGAAGGAAGCTTCGCTCTTCCCGCGCGACATTAACCGCATCGACCACCTGCTCACCAAGGTGAAGGGCCGCGAGGACGAATAGCAGCACCACGTGGCTTCATCTGACTCTCCAATGAGGGCCTGGCGCATCTGCCGGGCCCTCGTGCTACAATGAGGCAATATGGAGGCAGAAGCGACGCAATCCACAGAAACAGCCGCGGATCATTTCAAGGTCAAAACGGAGCACTTCGAAGGCCCGCTCGATCTTCTGCTCGACCTGATCGAGAAGCGCAAGCTCTTCATCAACGATTTTTCTCTCGCGAAGGTCACCGACGATTACATCGCGCACATCCGCCGCTTCGAGCAATTCCCGGTTTCGGATGTTGCAAATTTCATTCTCGTCGCGTCGACGCTGGTTCTGATCAAATCCAAATCCATCCTCCCAACCCTCGATCTTACGCGCGAAGAAGAAAGCGATATCGATGATCTCAAGCGCCGGCTCATCCTCTATGAGATGTTCCGCGACCTCTCACAGCACATCAAAGCTCGCTTCGGAAAACAGATGATCTATGAGAGCCTCGCGACGCCGGAGGTTGTTCCGGTCTATGCCCCGGATGCGCGTCTTTCGGTCGGCCTCATGCACGAGGCGATCACGAGCGTTCTGACCGCACTCCCCAAGAAGACCCATCTCCCGCAGGTCGCCGTGAAGAAGGTCATTTCGATCGAAGAGGTCATGGAGAGTCTCGCCGGGCGGGTCAAACATCAGCTCAAAATGCGCTTTGGACAGTTTACTAAATACGAGAAGGGGATGGCGCTGCCGAAAGAGGACCGTGTCATGGTCATCGTCGGTTTCCTCGCCATGCTCGAACTCGTGAAGCAGGGGATCCTTCACGTCACTCAGCACGAGCATCACGGGGACATCGATATCGAAACCCACGAATTCACGACTCCCCAGTATTCGTAAATTCGCCGGACGGCACCCTGTTCAACCTCTGCATAAAACCCTTTGATTTCGGGCTTCTTCGGGGTATACTCGCCACATATGGAACTGCATGCGTCGCTTGAGGCGATCCTCTTTCATCAGGGTGTTCCACTCTCGCGGAAGCGCCTGCGAGAGCTTTTGAAATGCGACGCCGCAGCGCTCGATACCGCGATCGGACAGCTCGAGGGGCGTCTTTTGAGCGGTGGGCTCCGCCTCCTCAAGAAGGATGACGAACTCCTGCTCGGAACTGCTCCAGACGCCTCCGCCTTGATCGAAGCGATCACGAAGGAAGAGCTTTCGCGCGATCTTTCCAAAGCTGCACTTGAAACGCTTTCTGTTGTCCTCTACAAAGGTCCGATCACGCGCGGCGAGATCGATCATATCCGCGGAGTGAACTCGACCTTCATTCTCCGCAATCTTCTCGTTCGCGGCCTCGTCGAAAAGATCGAGAACCCAAAGGATCAGCGCAGTTTTCTCTATCGACCGTCGTTCGCACTCCTGCAGACGCTCGGCATTACCGACATCACAGCCATGCCTGGATACGACGAGGTTGCTGCCCGGCTCGCGGCCTTCGAGGTTGAGCACGAGAAGGAAGCCGCCCAGGACCACAAAGATCCGTCGACTACCGCCGCGAGCACTGACGAGTCCGCTGGCGCAGCGACTGAGAGCAGCGCGGAAACAAGTGACGATCGCGAAGAGGAGCTCGAGGCAGACCAAGCAGAAGAGGACGAGGTCGGAGAGGGATATCTCGATCCCGAACTCCATGATGCACTGACTGACGAGATGGATACTGATGATTCAGGAGAAGAGGGCGATCTCGCTGCCCCGGACGGTGATCCCGATCGCCGCGATACACTATGATGATCTTCTCGCGATATGCGCTGCGCGTGCAGCTTTTTCTTCTCGCACTCATCCTCGGATTTCTTCTCGGTCCGAAGGCGATGCAGGCAATCGCTGCACGCGATGACGCCGCGCCAGCGCCTGCTCCGGCTGCGATCGGAACCCCGCTTTCTGAAACAACGGTTTTCCTTGCAAAGGAACGCCCGTCGGCCTATGCCGATGTTCATCTTGAGGCGAAGAGTGCATACGTCTGGGATATTACCGCACGGAAGAAGCTCTACGGCACAAACGATCGCGCACAGCTCCCGCTTGCCTCGATCACAAAAATGATGATGGCGACCGTCGCGCGCGAAACACTTCCATCGGACGCCGAAGTCACGATCCGCGCGGAAGATCTCCTCGAAGAAGGGGACAGCGGACTTGCGGTCGGCGAGATCTGGAACCTCTCAGATTTGATCGACTTTACGCTTATCTCCTCATCGAACGACGGCGCCAGCGCGCTTGCAACCGTTGCGGGCGCCACGCTTGGTGACCCAAAACCCGCACCTGCTCTCGCGAAGCGCCTCTTTGTGAAGCGCATGAACGACAAAGCAAAAGCGATCGGCCTTGATGATACGTTTTTTATGAACGAAAGCGGCCTTGATGTGGAATCCGTCACGAGCGGCGGATACGGCAGCGCGCGCGATGTCGGCATGCTCTTCGACTACATCTGGCGCAAGCATCCCGATCTCTTCCGTGCCACATCAGAAGATCGCTTGAGTGTGACCTCGCGCTCGGGACTCCGCCATCATGTCGCGAACACCAATGCTGTCGTCGAGGAGATTACCGGCATCGTGGGATCAAAAACCGGATATACTGATCTCGCGGGAGGAAATCTCGCCGTCGTTGTCGATGTCGGGATCAATCATCCTGTCGCGATCGTGGTTCTCGGATCAACGCGTGAAGGACGCTTTGCCGACGTGCAGACGCTCGCGCGTGCAACCGTGAGCGCGATCGGCGAGCCATATCTCATCGTCCCAGCAGAGTAATCTTCACCGCGCATGACCGTCGCTGCCCTTGATGCCGTCAAAGTTCTCGCCCCCGCGACATTCGCGTTTGCGATCGGAATCGCCTTTACCCCTTTCTGGGCCGCCTTTCTGTATCGGAACAAGCTTTGGAAACGCTCGAGCGTGAAACTTGCAATGGATGGACAGGCCGCGACGATCTCATCGAAGCTGCATAACGACGAGGAACGCAAAACGCCCCGCATGGGCGGCGTGATCGTGTGGGGAAGCGTCCTTGCGACATCGCTTTTTTTCTTCGGAATCTCTCTGGCGGCCCCGGGATCACTTTTTGAAAAGCTTTCCTTCCTCTCTCGCTCGCAAACCTGGCTCCCGCTGTTCACGATGGTGCTCGGCGGACTCTGCGGACTCATCGACGACTATCTCGTCTGCCGCGACTCCGGGACCTACAAGGGCGGCGGGCTTTCGCTCACGACGCGCCTGGGATTTGTCGCGCTGCTCGGTCTTTTTGGCGGATGGTGGTTCTTCGCAAAGCTTGGCGTCACGGCGATCATGCTCCCATTTGCGGGCGAGCTCATCCTCGGATGGCTCATCGTTCCGCTCTTTCTCATCCTCATGATCGGCATCTATTCCGGTGGGATCATCGACGGCGTTGACGGACTCTCAGGCGGCGTCTTTTCGATCATTTATGCCGCATACGGCATCATCGCCTTCGTCCAAGGGCAGTATGATCTCGCAGCGTTCGCTTCGGTGGTTGTCGGGGGACTGCTCGCATTCCTCTGGTTCAACATCCCGCCGGCGCGATTCTTTAATTCTGAAACCGGAACGATGGCACTCACCACTGCGCTGGTCGTCGTCGCATTCCTCGCCAAGCAGGTCGTCGTTCTCCCGATCATCGCGTTCCTCCTTGTCGTCACAAGTGCATCAAGCCTGATCCAGATCCTCTCGAAGCGCTATCGGGGAGGGAAGAAGGTCTTTCTGGTCGCACCGCTCCACAATCACTTCCAAGCGCTCGGATGGCCTGCAGCGAAGGTAACCATGCGCTATTGGGTCCTCGGAACGATCTTCGCGCTGGTCGGTATCATCGTTGCGCTCCTCGGATAGGAAGCGCTTGGCCCAAATGCTCCCCGAAAACAGAAATCCCCGAGGTTCCGGGGATTTTCTTTCTGCGCGCGATCCTTCGTTTGTGATAAAAAATAAGCCCCCGAGATATCGGGGACTTATTAAGTATCAGAAGCATTGCTTCTGATGTAGGTACTGTACTCCCAAGCAAACTTCTCTGCAAGCAGGGGATACCGTTATGAAATACATGTCGTTCATTTGTCAAATTTCTAAGCATTTGCTCAAGGACCTGGGGAATAACTCGGAAAGCAAATGCGGTATAATTCAGCTATGCGAACCGACCGCATCGACCGTCTCTTTCTCGTCGTGTCCGTAGCACTTATCGCTATCGGATTTTTTATCTTCCTGTCCGCAGCGTTCGGCGTGCTTGCGCGAAGTGAGGCAAAATTCGAGAACGTGATCCTCAGTCAGGCCCTACTCGGACTCGGAGGCGGGACTGCCGCGCTGATCCTGCTTTCACGGATCAAGCTCATCCATCTCAAAAAGAACGCCTTTTGGATCTTTACTGGCGGAATCCTCCTCTCGGCGCTCGTGTTCGTCCCCGGAGTCGGCTTCGAGCACGGGGGAGCGCGACGATGGATCGATCTCGGGTTCACAACATTCCAGCCTTCCGAATTCCTCAAATTTGGCTTCGTGGTCTATCTCGCCGCATGGTTTACCTATTTCCGCGGAAAGATCCATCGCGACCTCTTCGGCTTCTATCCGCTCCTCGGCCTACTCGGAATCACTGGAGCGCTGATCCTTTCGCAACCAGACACCGGAACGTTCCTGATCGCCGCCGCTGCTGGAGTCGGCATGTACCTCGTTATGGGAGGGAAGTGGCACCACTTCCTTTTGATCGCAATCGCCGGCATCCTCCTCCTCGTTGTCCTCGCCTTCACGAAGCCCTACATCATGGATCGCTTCATGACGCTTTTCCGACCGGACGACTTCCAAGGATCGGGATACCAGATCAAGCAATCCCTGATCGCGATCGGCTCCGGAGAAATCACCGGAAAGGGCTGGGGGCAGAGCGTGCAAAAGTTCAACTATCTTCCCGAGCCGATCGGCGATTCCGTTTTCGCGGTCTATGCGGAAGAACTCGGTTTCATCGGGGCCGTTTTCCTCATCCTTCTCTACGTCCTTTTCGCCCTCCGCGGACTCTGGATCGCCTCGCATTCTGCCGATCTTTTCAGTGGACTGCTCGCTGTCGGGCTTGTTATACTCATAACTGCACAGTCGTTCGTCAATATCGGATCCATGCTTGGTTTAGCGCCCTTAACGGGCGTTCCGCTCGTCTTTGTGAGCCATGGCGGAACCGCGCTCTTCATCGCGCTGGCCGAAGTCGGGATCCTCTTCAATATCTCTAGACACTGTTCACGCATATGAAAATACTCTTTACCGGGGGCGGCACAGGGGGGCATTTTTTCCCGATCATCGCGGTCGTGGAGGGTTTAGAGCGCATTTCCGACCGCGAGCACATCGTAGGACTCGATCTCTACTACATGTCGGATGATCCGTACGATAAGGAGACGCTCTTTAAGCACAAACTGCGCTACATCGAGGTAAAGACCGGAAAGATCCGCACCTACGCATCCAAAGAGAATTTTTTTGATAAGTTCCGCATCATCGGTGCATGCGTCGTCGCACTCTGGAAGATGTTCGTCATCTTTCCCGACGTCGTCTTCGGCAAAGGCGGCTATGCGAGTTTCCCGGCCGTTTTCGCTGCGCGTATTCTCCGTATTCCGGTCGTGATTCACGAATCCGACATCGTTCCTGGACGGGTCAACAAATGGATCGCTCCCTATGCAACAAAGATCGCGATCTCTTATCCCGAAACCGCAAAATATCTCCCGCTCAAGGCTCGCGATCGCGCCGCACTCACCGGACAGCCGGTTCGCGCATCCATGCTCGAGGAACCGACAGAGGACCCGATTGCCGCACTCGGCCTCGAACCCGATCTTCCGGTGATCCTCGTGATCGGCGGCTCACTCGGCGCAGAGAATATCAACGAAAACCTGATCGACATCATGCCCGATCTTGTGCAGCGCTATCAGATCATCCATCAGACCGGAGAGAACAACTACGAATGGATGAAAAAGCGCGCAGAGGGAGTCCTCGCCAAAAACCCGCTCGCGGGACGATACAATCCGTATCCGTTCCTCGATTCGCGCACGCTCCGTCTTGCAGCAAAAGCTTGTGATCTCGTCGTCTCGCGCGCAGGATCAGCGATCTTCGAGATCGCGCACTGGCGCAGACCCTCGATCATCATTCCGCTTTCGATCGCGCATGGCGATCATCAGCGCGAGAACGCATACAGCTATGCGCGCACTGGTGCGGCGACTGTGATCGAAGAGCAGAACCTCCGTCCGACACTCTTTCTTTCTGTCATCGATAAGCTGATGCAGGACACCGCTCTGCGCCAAAAGATGGCCGAGAGTACCTCGACCTTCGCGGTCACGGACGCAGGAGATAAGATCGCGCAGGCGCTCATCAACATCGGTCTCCGCCACGAGCATGAATAAATTCGATCACGTCGTTACCCGCTTCGCTCCGAGTCCGACCGGGCTTCTTCATGGCGGCAACTACCGTACGGCGGTCTTCTCATATCTCTTTGCGCGGCGCACCGGCGGAAAGTTTATTTTGCGCATCGAGGACACCGACAAGGCGCGATCGAAGAAAGAGTACGAGGACAATATCCTTGAATCATTGCAATGGCTTGGGCTCGAGCATGACGCATTCTTCCGGCAGAGCGAACGTCTCCCGCGACATGCAATCGCCCTCGAGCGGTTGATCGCCTCTGGCCACGCATATCTCTCGAAGGAAGCGGCGAAGGATGGCTCCGGCGCTGAGCGCGAGCTCGTGCGTTTCCGCAATCCAAAGAAAGTTGTCACATTCCGCGATCTCGTCAAAGGCGACATCACCATCGACACGAGCGATCTTGGCGACTTTGTCATCGCACGCACCATGGATGAGCCGCTCTTCCATTTGGCCGTCGTCGTTGATGATGCCGAGATGGGCGTCACGCATATCGTCCGCGGCGAAGATCACATTGCCAACACACCGAGACAGATCCTGCTTTACGAAGCGCTCGGGTTTCCTATTCCGTCCTATGCGCATCTTCCGCTGGTTCTCGATGCCTCGCGCCAGAAGCTGTCCAAGCGCCGCGGAGCTCAGCCGCTTACGTACTATCGCGACCTCGGCTATCTTCCCGAAGCGCTTCTCAATTTCCTCGCACTGACCGGATGGAATCCGGGAACCGAAAAAGAGATCTTCACGCGTGATGAATTGCGCGAAGTGTTTGAGCTTGCGCGCGTCCAAACCAGCCCCGGCATCTTCAATCCTGAGAAGCTTGAGTGGATCAACAAAGAGCACATGAAGCGCCTCTCGGAAGACGAGCGCCTCTCGCATATGCGTGCGCATCTTCCCGATGCGATCCGCGCGTTGCCTGAGTTCTCGGAAGAACGCTTCGCGCGCGTTGCCCGCGAACTTTTCGAGCGCATCACGCACTTCGGCGCGATCACGGAGCTTGCGGGTGCCCACGAGCTCGACTTCTACTTTGCGATGCCCGAGCTCGACGCGACGCAGCTCATTTGGAAGAAGCTTCGCGAGGAACCCGACGGCGGGGTAGGGAAGACGCGGGAGCACCTCGAGAAGGTCCTCCCGCTACTTACAGAGCTTCCAGAGGCCTCCTGGAGCGACCCAGAGGCTCTCAAGGCCGCCGTATGGCCCTATGCGGATGCGAATGGAAGGGGAGACGTTCTTTGGCCGCTCCGCTATGCGCTCTCCTCAAAGGAGCGTTCCCCAGACCCTTTTCAACTGGCATTCATATTCGGCAAAACCGGATCGATCGCACGGATCGAGCGAGCGATCGCCTCGCTCCATGCGTAATCTTTACCGCCCATCTGACATCATCTGGATCAGTGCTGCAGTCGCGGCGCTTGCAATCTTTGCGTACCCGACACCAGAGCGTGCGCACGCTGCCGCAAGTCGCTTCGAAGAACTCCAGAGCAATATCACGAACCGCGAAAGCGAAATCAGACAGCTCGAACGCGAGATTGAAGAATATCAGACCCGTCTGGAGAACGTCGGGAGCCAGAAGCAGAGTTTGCAATCGACGGTGAACGCACTCGATGTCGCGAGGCAAAAACTCGCCAAAGAGATCTCGCTCACCGAGCGCAAGATCGATCGCACAGAACTCAACATCGAAGAGATCGAGATCGGCATCCGGGACAAGGAGATCCGTATTGACCGCGCCGCGCGCGCCATCGGACAAACGCTCCGTAAGATCGACGAAGCCGAAGCGAATACGCTTCTCGAGGCTTTTCTCGGGAGCGATTCGATCGCATCGTTCCTCGGAGATATCTCTGAGCTTGCCCGCATGCAGGAAGGAATCCAATCCACGATCGCAACGCTCCGGCGCCTCAAGACCGACCTTTCTGATGAGCAGCGCGCATTCGAGAACGAGAAGCGCAAGCTCGTCTCGCTTTCGGATCAGATCCAAGGACAGAAGTCGCTTGCCGATCAGCGCCGAAAAGATCAGAACGTCTTACTTGCAGAGACCAAGCGCTCTGAAGCCACCTATAAAAAGATCCTCGCCGAATCGATCGCGCGGAAAAAACAGTTCGAGCGAGAGATCGAGGAATTTGAGGCGCAGCTCCGTGCAGAGATCGATCCGAACTCCATCCCGCGACCAGGCACCAAGGCGCTCGCATTTCCGCTCGACAACGTGCTCATGACGCAGAAGTTCGGACGCACGATGGATGCCAAGCGCCTCTACACCTCCGGGACCCACAATGGCGTCGACTTCCGTGCGACTCCCGGCACGCCAGTCAAAGCTGCCGCAGACGGGATCGTGGAGGCCGTTGGCGATACCGACAGAGTTTGCCGCGGTGCATCCTACGGACGCTGGGTCCTGATCCGGCACAAGAACGGCCTTTCGACGATCTCCGCCCACCTTGAGCTCGCAAAGGTTCGCGAGGGCCAGAGCGTCCTTATGGGGGATCTGATCGGATACAGCGGTGCGACAGGATACGCGACAGGCCCGCATCTCCATTTCACGGTACTCGCATCAAGCGCAGTCCAGGTGAGCGATCTTCCGAGCAAGTCATGCCCGAAGGCGGTGTTCCACATCCCGTTCGCTGCACAGAACGCGTATCTCGATCCTGAGGCATATTTCTAAGCGAGGGGAAGAATTGTTTCCGATCTGTTTTTCAGGTCGAACACGTTTTTTGAGATCCGATATTGTGCGACGTAAACGAGATTTCTTGCGGGAGCACCTATACGAAAGAAAAAAGCTTCTTCGGATCAATCAGTGCTCAAGGGAAGCATGAAGTCCGTCGATCACATCTCGAGCACGCAGATCAAATCTGCACATGAAGGAGAGTGGGGCCAAATGAAGCGACGCGGAGTCGGCGGAAAAAACGAACAGAACAAAGGCCTTATTTCAAGGGCTTTTTCTTTATTATAGAGTCGCAAAAGATATATTGTGCGACGTGTCATCAAAAAATTCCTCGGCTCGAATAGGACCAATTCCAAGCCCCTCGCTCTCATTCCCTCTTACCTCGGATGCGGCAGGCGGCGTGATTCTTCGATCCAAAGAGTGCAATCATTGGCGTCACTTCTGCCGCGGGTTTGCATATCGTCTTCTCTCGATCGCCTTCCTCGGACTAAGCGGTGCTTCGAACGTCTTCGACCTGCGCGCTATGCAGTTCGCGGACGAATGTATCGACCCATGAGCGATGCCTCGGCGATCACATGCTGGTCGAGCGCAACAAGGACCGCATCCTTCGTCGCGCCTTCGGCAAGGTCGAGCGCACAATCGAGCGCATAGAGACGAAAGACATATCGATGTTCACGGTCCGGCGGACATGGACCTTGGTAGTCGGTCGATCCAGAGCTATTGATCCCGTAGGTCCCATGCGCGCGGCCGCCCTCGACGATGCCAGCTGAGCGCGGGTCAATATTGAAGACGACGAGATGGTCCCAGACTCCATCCGGCTTCAGATGTTTCGGCACGTCGTGATCGTCCATGATGAGCACGAGCGTCTTCGCCTCCACTGGAACATTCACAAATGTAAGCGAAGGCATGAGATCCTCGCCGTCGCAGGCGTGGCGGGACGGAATCAATTCACCGTCCGCGAACACGTCCGAAAACAGCTCCATTGTTTTTTCACTCTCCCCGCCCCTGCTTACAAAATTTGACATAATACAAAATGTGTTATATTTCGTATTTCCTCTCAAGTGCGGCAATCGTCCGCTCGAGGATCAGCGGAAGATGCGGACTAATGACATTCACCGGGAGATCCGAAATCGGGTGCCATTGCCATTCTGAAAATTTGTCAGGCTCCATGAGTGCCGGCTCATTCGGACTTTCGCACACAAATACATGGACGATATCCCCCGCTTTTGCACCAGGATAGTTTCCAATATACGAATGGATCTCGATGTCCTTCATTCCGGTCTCCTCATGGATCTCCCGAAGCAGACCGTTTCCTACTGACTCACCGATGTTGCACCTTCCGCCTGGAGTCGTCCAGAGAGGAACCGTTTTCCATTCATCGTGTCGGATGTAATTCCGAAGGCCGAGGAGAATTGCGCCATCTCGAATGAAGATCGCGGCGGAGCACGTTTGTGCATCACTGATCATCTCAAGTTCGGCAAGCATGAATATATCGTGGTCGGGCTAGGCAGAATCGGACTGCCGTCTCATGCACCCCATGCATGTATACTACCACTGTACTATAGCCCGGTATTCGATTGTGAAAGCACAGAGGCTGCCCCTGATAGCCCAATATTTCTCGCGCTACTCGAGCGCGCGATACCAGGGAGCATAGCAAAGATTCCCCTCATGCGCGAGGTCCTCCCCCTCCCCTTCTGGTCGCTCGATCGAGAGGCAAAAGCTGCGCTATGTTGCCGCTTCGCGCTCCTCGCGAGCCAACAGTTCGCGCTTCATGTCATCTCCGCGGTTGTAGTGTCCGAGCTTGCCATCAGCGCGGATCACCCGATGACACGGGATAGCTGGATCAAAATTCTTTGAGAGAAGCGTGCCGACAGCGCGCGCCGCACCTGGGTAACCAGCGCGTTTTGCCACGTCGCCATAGCTCATCGTTCGACCAGACGGAATCTGTCGGACGATATCATGAACACTCTCAGCGAACGATCCTTTCTTCGACATCGGCCGATCATAACACACGACCTCTGCTCTTCAGAGGTCGTGTGTTGGTCGCGAGTCTTTTGTTGCAAAGGCGAGT
>DATIBL010000127.1:0-3291 GCA_035457505.1 Minisyncoccota bacterium
CGAGCTTTTCATCGGAGGCATATGCGTCGAAGAGCGGTGTGTATGCGCGGCCGATCAGATCTTTGCCCTTAAGTATCGCCAGTTCTCCGCCATCAAAGCTGAACTTCTCGCCAAACCCCTTTTTCATCACGTCCAAAAACCTGTCCTTGGCAACAATATATCGTTTGCCCTCGTGTTCGATCTTTGCGTACGTAATTTCTGCCCCCACCGCGAGTGCGACGTTACCCGGCAGCGTCCACGGGGTCGTCGTCCATGCAAGGAGGAAGGTGTCGGGTTCGTCCGCGAGCGCGAATTTCACATATACGGAGATGTCCTTCGTGTCCTTGTAGTTCATGCCGACCTCCGAGATCGCGAGCGTCGTTTCGCAGCGCGGGCAGATATGCATCGACTTGTATCCCTCGTAGATCAGCCGCTCACTCTCGATCTTCTTCTCATAGAGCGTCTTGAACGCCCACCAGATCGACTCGGTGTATGTGGGATCCATCGTTTTGTACGACAGCTCCATATCGACGAAGCGTCCCATGCGCGGCACGACTTCCTTCCATTCCTTATCGTACATGAGCACGCTGTCGGCGGCTTTTTGATTGAACTTCTCGACGCCATACTCCTCGATCTCGCGCTTCTGCTTGAAACCGAGCTCCTTCTCGATCAAATTTTCGATCGGGAGGCCGTGGCAATCCCATCCCCACTGGCGGCGCACGTAACGCCCGCGCATCGTCTGGTAGCGCGGCATGACATCCTTGAGCGTTCCCGCGAGCAAGTGTCCGTAGTGCGGAAGTCCGGTCGCGAAGGGCGGACCGTCGTAGAAAACATACGGCTCAGCGCCATCGGTTGCGGCAAGCGATTTTTGAAAAATCTCCCGCTCCTTCCACAGACGAAGTACCGCCTCCTCGCGCTCTGCGATCGAGGGTTTTCCACGCTCGGGAGTGCCCGCTGAGTCTTGTGCCATATTTTCAGGCTTTTTTGCCTTCTTGGACGCCATAGAGTGTCATACTAGCACGTCACTCCGCTGGAGAAAATCGCCTTGGTGTGGCGGCGAGAAAACACAAACGAGCGCAGATGCGCCCGTATCGGATCAAGAATTCTTGGTGAACGATTTTCCGCATCCGCAGGAAGAGGTGAACTTCGGGTTCGAGATCTGAAGCGACGCTCCGGCGAACTGTTTGACCACGTCGATGACTGTATCATCGAGATCGGCCGCATCGCTCTGTGAAACGACGATTGTCACGCCATTCGATACGACAGCGATGTCGCCCGTGGACGGTGCCGCGGCCCCGGTCAGCGTGAAACTGAATCCGGAGCACCCGCTCTTCACAAGCGCGAGCCGGAGCACTCCCGCGATCTTCCGCTCGTGGAGGATATAGCGTGCCGCTTCCGGCGTTACCGTGATCTGCATCGCAGTCTTCCCTTGTTCCGCAACCAGAAAAACAGAACGCGCCCGGCTTGGCAAGCAGGGCGCAGACGATCACACGCGGAACGCTTCTTTTGACACCGTACGGAAAGGGGGGTGTCCCCACGGATGCGGGCCGGAGGCGACGATCTCGAGCATCTCGCCCGATGGTTCGCAGACATCGATCAGGAGATCGAACGGAAGCACCCATGTGCCGGACTCTCGTATGCCCACGCGCTTCTCGAAAAGAAACACGATGCCGGAAGCGATCACGACCTCATGCTCATGCGTCGATCGCGGAATGCCGGGATATGCGATGCAGCGATATCCCTCGGCGCTCTTCATGGTGTGGATGAACACCGCATCCGCCTGATAGCGGGAAAGAACACTCTCGAGCAGTAGAGCGGCGCGCTCGCTCACGATAAATGACACGACAAACTCCCGATATTCTGCCGGTACGATACGACGCCAGCGCGGCTTTTGCAATCGGACGAAGCTATTCCGAAGCAGGCGCAGACTCCGCGGGGATTTCCTCGAAGCGCGAAAGCGGATGCGCTTTTGCGTATGCGGTGTCGGCCCACGTCGCTTTGCCTTCGCGCGCGATCACCTCGAGTTTGAGTTCGTGTACGCGTTTCACTACCTCGGTGTAGGCAACGTGATGCGCGAGCTCAAGCCGGAATGTCGCCATCGCATGCCACCAGAGCCCGAAGCCGAAGACGAGCAGGTCGCCAAGCACCACCATCACCACAAGGATCGTCGTGCCTTTGAATGAAACAATTTCTTTGCGTTCGGTTTGCATATGCGTCCTAGGGTTTTCCTGCTTTTCCAGATGAGCGAGGAGGAAGGGTCTCGAGATATGCCGTGAGTTCCGCCGCTTCCGTTTCCATGACCCCGATCTCTTCAGCATTCCGCGCGCGATCGCGTTCCGTTGCAAAAAGGTGCCAGACGAAAACCACGCCCGCCGTGAGAACAAGATTGAGGAGGACGATCATCCACACCGCCTTCATCGGCGTCAGCGCGCTGGGAGATCCCGTTTCTTGTGCGTTTTGCATTTCCATACGGCTACATCTTCTCGGGCGCAGCAATACCAAGGATCCATAATCCTTCCTTGAGGACCGTGCGGACAGCGCGGGCAAGTGCGAGCTTGTACGGCGTTTCGGGCGAATCGTCGAGGATCACGGTCGAGGCGTAGTACGAGTTGAACGCGCGGGCGAGTTCGAGGAGATAGTTCGTCACATGATGCGGTGCGCGCTCGAGCGCCGCGCGCCGCACGATGCGCGGGAATCGAGAGATGAGCCGTTCGAGCTCTCCGGCCCGACCAGCATGGACAGAGGGATTGGGTACGACTCCTGCATCAGCGGCTTTGCGCTCGATCGATGCGATGCGTGCGTGCGTATATTGGAGATACGGACCCGAATCACCTTCGAAAGAGATCGACTGCTCCGGATCGAAGATGATGTCCTTCCCTGTCGCCTGTTTCAGAACCTGGAACTTCACCGCTGCGACCGCGACCGACGTTGCAAGCTCATCCGGCAAGCCCTCCGTATTCGGGAATCGTTCTGCGATGCGCTCGGCAAGGCTTTCAACGAGCTCCGCTCCGGAGATCACGTTGCCTTTGCGCGAAGACATCTTTCCTTCTGCAAATCGCATCATGCCGTGCCCGACCTGAACGAGCTTACCCTTCCACTCGGGATGGAGATCCTCGATCGCGGCATAGATCACGCGGAAATAGTCGTTCTGTTCGTTGGCGGTGACCACGACCGAGCGCGTCGTATCGGGATAGGTCGCAAATTTCCATTCCGTATTTCCGATCTCTTTTGCTTCGTAGGTCGGGAGGCCTTCTTTTGTCAGAAACACCCGCGTGTGCAGCCCCTTCGCTTCGTCCCCCTCGTAGACGATCG
>DATIBL010000128.1:0-5830 GCA_035457505.1 Minisyncoccota bacterium
ACTCGTAACGACGCCGCTTGTTCCGAAGGCGGTCACATATGCTCCGTCGGAGAGATTGCGTTTTTCGATGCGCCACTCGTTGTCGCCGCCGACGGAATCGTATCCGGCGGCGTAGAAGGAGGAGGAATCGATGGCGAGGGCGGAAATTCCGTCCACGAACGCAGTCGAAGGGTCTGCATAGATGCGCCCAGCGGTCGTGGTGCCAAACGAGTTTTCTACGAGTGCAGTGTTGGTATTAGTGGTTCCGAGAGTCACATACATTGCATCCACGCGCAGATTCGTCGTCGAATTCGACAACCCATACATCCGCACGCGAAGCTCGCCGCTTGAGATGTAGTCAGAGAGCGTGGCAATATTATTCTTTGCGAAAGCATAGACGTTACTTGTCGTCACCGCACAATCAACCGGGGAAGAAACATCTTCCCATTGCGTTGAGGTGAAATTATACAGCGCGAAACGATATTTCAGATCTGCGGTTGCCGCTGCGCACGAAAAATCTCCTCGGACTAGGATGGTATTCATCCCCGTATACGTTTTGATATTCTTGAAAGACAGATAGAAATCAGCGACAGAACCTGCGGTGCCGGGAACCTGGAGGTAGATCGAATCACCGACAGCACCGATCCCGGCAGATGCAGTATTCCCTGTCGCATGGGCGTTTCCATAATGCCCAGCAGGTGTTCCGCTCCCGAGGTTGGTAAAACCGCCTGCATTATAGATCGAGTCGACAACCGGGTAGACGCGGACGAAATCCACGGCAACCTCCGATGTTGTGTTTGTCGTTGAATAATAGCGGATCTTCACCTGATTGGTTGCGCTCAAGAAATTGGAGAGCGGGGTCGAAATGGGAGTACCGCCGGTCGCACCGGTCGACCAATATCCATCGAAGACTTGCCATTGCAGATCTTGAACGAACGCAGTGATCGGAACGGCCACGTTTGAAGCGTCTTTGGTATTCAACGTTCGCCATCCCCCACCGGTACACTGTGCGTCAGCCGCGTTGTCGACACTGGTCGAAGAAACCCAATCGCAGATCTGGACCAGAAGCGATGGAGGACTCGCATCGAGATCGATCTGTGTTTGGATGATCATTTTATTCGCACCATGCAGCTCGACATCATCGAGATTGAGCTGCATATCGACGCCGCTCGCGGTGCTCGCGATGATCCAACTAAATCCATCGTCGGAGATCGTCCCCTTCCATGAACCAGAGTTCGTCCCCTCGTTCGCCCCGGCAGCAGCGGTTGTTACGGCAAGCTCGGTTCCCGTCACGAGCGTCCCTGAGGTTGGGACAAACTGGTAATTTGCATGGGCAGTTTGCGGAAACGCAAAATTCCTCGCCTTGGCCGCAAGATCTGATTGCTGCGAAAAAAGGAGAGCAAAAAGAAGAGCACATGCGCCCAAAACACAGAAAACAGTATGGCGTCGTGAAAGCGTCATGCGGTTGGACATACCGTGATCGATATCAATAGTATACTCCTTAATTTAAGCATCATGGATCGAATAACGACCATGCTCGCAAACACTCTATATATAGAGTGTTTAGAGAACCTGAGAATGATCATGGATTGGGAGGTCATGCGGGGGGAGGATCAGACGCCGGAGGTTCTGAGGCTGGTGCAGATTCGACGGGTGATACTTCAGCGGGAATCGGTTCTTCTCCCTGGGGTACTGTTTCCGTGCTCGGCACAGTCTGATCGACACTCACTGGGGTTGGCTCTGGTGATGGAGAACTTGCCCCACTATCAGTATCTGACGCAGGGAGGAGAGGAGCTTCTGTGGGAGCGGTCTCTCCCGTTGAGGTTCCCGTATCGGCGGGTTGCGGCTCAGGCGTAATAACAGGCGCTGGTGCTACACTTCCGGAACCACCAGAACTGCTCTCCTGTTCGGAGCTCGCTCCGCACTTCCCTTGCCTGGTCGCAACGACGCCGGACGCGACCATCATACAGTACGCATCGTGCGTCACCGCATCGAAGATGGTGATACCGGTCGACGCACCCTCAGTGCCGACCTCGAGCGAGCCGGTTGCACGGACATCGCGCGCCGAAAGCGCAGAAGCGACGATCGTACCATCTTCGTCGATGTGCCATTTGCCAGAAATCCCAGCAATGCTTCCAACGTCGAAAATGTTCTTTCCGCCGGCATTCATATCCCGCAGCAACTTGAGCTGTCCGAACGCATCGCTCCCAAGCGCATCGATCGCAAGCCCAGGGATAATGCTCTCTCGCCTTTCGATCGTAATGAACATCAGAATCTTTCCGACCTTCACGCTCGTCGTCCCGATCTGCATTTCCCTCGCCGGGGTATTTTCCTCGGTCATGCGCACGCGCTCCTCGGTACACACCTCTTCAGTCTCAGGGCCATCGGAAGCCGGAGCAATGCTGCTTTCTCCATCTTCCGAACCGGAACCGCCCGCGCTCATCGTATCGCGAGTCACCGGTCGCGTGGTACATGAAAGGCGCGTCTGCATATACGCTCCGACCTCGAGCGTTGCCGGCGAGAGGTACTCAGTGCCATCGAAGGACTCGAGTGCGATACCGACAATCGTTCCCTGCGATGTCGTTCCGGCCTTCATGCCGATACCAGAAATGCTTGAGAGTACGATCTCATCGCCGACTTGGATCTGGCCGCTTTCGTCCGAGACTTTGACCGGGATACGTCCGGCAAGACCGATCGGGTATTTCGACGAATCCGCCGGGACATTGAGCTCAGCACCGAGCGCAAGTCCTGGTTTCTCTGAGACAACTCCGATGACCGGCGCTGTCGTCGTGGCGGCTTTCCCAACGCTCGCCCCGCCTTTCGCAAAGACGATCTCTCCGGTCTCAAGCGCATCACTCGAGTGGAAATACTCGGCAAGATCGTTCGTGTGTCCGGTCAAGAATCCGACTGCGGCGACGTAGCCGGTGGTGGTTCCCGTACAGCTTCCATCATCATCAACGCAGATGCTTCCGTACGGAATAAGGAGACCAGCAGCGTTTGTGGTTTGCCCCGTGGCGCCGATCGTCGTTGTGCCCATATCGTCGATCAAGAAACGAGTCGTGTCGTTCACTCGGAAATTGGCAAAGTTTCCGGTGAACGATCCGCCGCCCTTGCCGAAATCCATCCGGAGACCGTCGCCAGAGAACGCGGACGTTTCCTGGAAGAAGAGCGCGACCGACGTTGCTGTGGTCATCGTCGAAGTATAGAGACGGAGCACTTCGCCAAGCGTCGATCCGGTATTCTCTCCGAAGATCGCGGCGGGAGTCGAGGTTCCGCCAGCGAGCGAATTCGTGATCGCCTGGAGTCCGAATGTCGCGCCGGTCGTACGGATACCGGTATTCACGCCGAAAGTATTGCTGCCGCCATTCGAAACAACCTCAAGCCCCATCACTTTGTTCGAGCGGCTGCTATGATCGATCGTGCGGATGATCTGTCCGACAGCCGTGTTTGTCGCCGATGAACCCGGGTTATTCAGGAGAATCAAGCGATCCCCGACCTGCGTCGTGTTGTCGGCACTCGGATTGAAGGTATACATCTCATGCATACCCGCGATCGCGAAGGTTGCGCCTGATTGCGACATGGTATTGTCGATGAAAATACGCGCGAGGGAGAGATTCGAGGTCGTTCCAAATCCAACAAAGCCATTTTGATTGACCCCGCCGATAAAGAAGGACGGGCTCGAACTCGCGTCATTCGATACGACAAAGGCGGGATTCGTCGTATCCATTTCAACCGAAAGCTTGCCCCATGGACTCGTCGTCCCAACGCCGACATTGCTGCTGAAGTACGCCGCTGGTTTCCCTGCTCCCGCAATAACTTCAAGCTTCGCAAGCGATGACGTGGAGGTGTTTCCGATCAGCACATCAGAGGTGGAAGACGCCACTCTGGTTAGTCCTGCATAGTTGTATGTCCAGTTCACTTCGCTTCCTCCTCCACCCACTGCATCTGTTCCACAGAAGAAAATACCATTGGTGTCTGATTTGAGATCACAGGAGGCAGTGTTGAGATTGTTCACGCGGATACCGCCATTGGAGAGATGGAGGCCACCTGCAGTAGTGACCTGAAGTCCCCCGGCAAAAGTACTGGTGGCGGTGGTGGTGGCGGTATAGAAGGCAGAGACGGTTTCTCCGACCACGGAGAGTTTGGCATAGGGGGAAGAGGTGCCGATGCCGACAAGGCCGGAGTTTGCGACGGTGAACATTTCACCGACGGTATTATTGAGGGAGAGGATCTTTCCTGCTCCGGTTTGGGTCGTCGAAGCAAGCGGTGCAGTGGTGGAGGCAACGATACCAAGGAGGCTTTCGGTGATTTCCGGAATGGCGCCCGAGGGATTTGCAAGCGTGATCCGATCCCACTGGGTATACCGGGAAGTGCTCGTTGCAAAGTCTGCAATGCGCGTCGCACCAGTCCCAGAATAGATGTTCCCGGTCAGGGTATTCCCCGTCGAGTTCGACTGAATATTGATCGCATATCCCGTCCCGGAGGTGTCGGTAATATGGTTTCCTGAGATCAGATTATTGTCTCCATTATTGAGATAGATCCCCGAGAAGAATCCGGTTCCTCCGTTTCCGAGAATGCGATTGTTCGCGATCGTATTATCGCTCGAACCGCTCGCGCCCGGATCGAGCAGGATTCCGTGGCCTCCGTTGAACGCGACCGTATTCCCAGTAATCGTGCTGTTGTCCGTATTGCTCACGAAGATTCCTGCTGTCGTGTTTACATTCGCGGTGTTCCCCGTCAGCGTCGTTCGATCTGCTCCGGCATTCAAAACAAGTCCATATGCCGTATTGTAGTTGGCAATATTTCCTGTCACTGTGTTGTCGAGCGTGCTGCTCATATAGATGCCGTGCTGATTTGCGTTCGTCGTATTCCCTGAGATCGTGTTGTCATAACTCGAGAAGAGCGAGATGCCCGCTCCACCGTTGTTTCCACTCGAGACGTTCCCACTGATCGTGTTGCTCGACGAGAAGCCAGAAAGCGTGATCCCGGTGAGCGTCGTGGTTGCAACATTATTCGCAGAAATGAGATTGAAGTGCGAATTATCAAGATCGATACCGTCCGCGCCGCTCTTGAAGACGGAGTTCCCTGTGATCGTATTGTAATTCGAGGTCGTCTCAAGCGTTATACCATTCTGGCTATTTTGCCGAATGATGTTTCCGGAAAGCGTATTGTTCGACGCCGAGGAGAGGTAGACGCCCCAGACATTCGCGATCGAAGTGTTCCCAATGATCGCGTTTCCAAAGGATGATGAGTAGAGCCCAATACCGTCCTCTCCTGTCCCGGAAAGAAGATTGTCGACAATTTTGTTTCCATACGATGTCGTCAGCAGGGTGATCGCAGAATTCCTCGTACTGCTCGCCACCACATTCCGGATCGTCGACGTCGAGACTGCGGTGAACACGATGCCGTTCTGCGTTCCAGAGGAGTTGCGGGGAGAGTTTCCTTCGATCATCAGATCCGCAATCGTGATAAACGGCGTTCTGTTGGCTGCGATCACATCCACATTGGCATTGGTGGATGAAGCGATGAAGATCCTCGTCGACGGTCCCTGACCAATGAGTGAGGTACTGGTGGCCATCACAATCTTGTCTCCTGCTCCGGTGGACATCAGGTAGTCTCCTTCGAGGAGGTAGACCTTTCCTCCTCTTCCGTTTGCATAGGCAGCTTGAAGAGCAGTATTGATCTCGGTGTTGTCGGAGGAAAAGTCGGTAATGTAGTCCGCATACGCTTTGTTGGTGGAATTGTATGCTGCAACGATATAGGTACCGTCACGTCCTTTGCCGATACACTTGCCGGTGGTGTCTTGGAAACAGCCGCCGGAGAGGGCGATGCCTCCTGCAAAGGTGGAGGT
>DATIBL010000129.1:0-5514 GCA_035457505.1 Minisyncoccota bacterium
TTGCGGGGGCGTATGGGGGTGATAGGGTGAATGCAGGTTGTACTCTGCACAGGGAGGGAGTGATGCGCAAATTGCTTGCACTCATCATTGCGATGATGACACTTCTTGTGTTCACAGCTTCTGAGGCTGATGCACGAGAAAAACAGAAACCAAAAGTTCGGAAGACGCAGAAGCATCTTTCTGTGCCGATGAAGAAATATGTGAAGCCGAAGCCGAGGCGCGAAGTCCCTGGTCCACCATCATTCTCGGAACCAAAAGGACCGCTGATCACCAAGGAAATGTTGACTCGCGTCGATCGTGCGGGAATCAAGAATGTCGAGATCTATCATGAATGCATGAGGTCCGAGGACCCGATCGAGCAGGTCATTCGTTTCTTCCACTCCGCGAAGACGCGCGTGTCGATCGTTGGATCGAACGAAGGGATCGCATACGAGCTGTGTGCAATCGACGCCTATGGGATCGAGCGATTCCAGACTGTGAATGATATTGATCGTGCGAAGGGGAGAACGCTTTTCCCGGTGATGAACAAAACGGTTGCGAAGGATGACGATCTCGATGGCGGTCGTTACGTCGCATCTCCATGGGTCCATGAATATCTCGTTGCCTTGAGCGAGGATTATCGGGAGGCGATGATTAAGTTGACTGGCCGTGAACCAGAAAAGCCGTATTTCACGATCTCCTCTATCGTGCGTTCGATGGATATTCAACGTCTCCAATGGAACTCACCGGCGAGATGTCTTCGCGAGGGAGGACTCTGCTCTTCGCATACAACTGGGACGACCTTTGACATTGGGCTCGCGAATGTTACTCAGTTGAAAAAGAACACCCTTGCAAGCCTGCTCCAGGATGATCGTCGGAGTGGCGTCGTATATTTCAACTACGAAAGACGACCTGGCCCCCACTTCCACGTGTTCGTGTATCCACCCGCTCTGCGTGATGGTCTCCGAGACTATGCGGAGCGCAAGAATCAGGGACAAACTCGCCCGCGCTGATGCGCGGGTTTTTCATACCGCTCGCGGAAAAGTACGCTCACCCCATTTTCGTCCGCTGCACATCGAATATGCTATAGCATATTCGATGTGCAGAACGCTCGATGCACGAGGGATATTTATTGAGTGAGAAATTTGTTCACCAATTCCTCCGCGTCATGAATTGCGTCTTCTGGCTTCAGCCAGTGTGTTTCGTGGTCGCGCTTGAACCAGGTCATTTGACGTTTCGCATATTGGACGATGGCACGCTCAAGTTCTCTGAGCATTGTCGCACGATCTATGTCGCCGCGAAGATGCCGTGCCATGTATCGATATTCGAGCCCGAGGTCTTCCATACGCCGCCAGGAGAGTCCGGCAGCGTGCAGGCGCTTCGCCTCGGCCAGCATGCCCTGGCGCATGCGAGCAGAGAGACGCATGTGGATCCGCTCTGCAAGAGCGTCCTTTGGCCAGGCGATGCCGATCTTCTCTGTGGCATAGCGTGCAGGTGCGCTCGGGCGCGCGGGAACTTTTCCGAGCGCGGTTGCGATTTCGATCGCGCGGATCAAGCGCACCGGGTTCTTGCGATCGATCGTGGCTGCGCGGTCCGGATCGAGATCATCGAGCATGACTGCAAGGTAGTCTGTCGAGCGGTTTTTGAGTGCAGTGCGGAGCTCCGGATTTGGAGCAACATCAGGAAGCGGCGCGCCGGAGAGAAGTGCGTCGATATAAAATCCTGTCCCTCCGCAGATGATCGGGAGCTTACCGCGTGCGAGGATGTCTTGGATCGCGTGATCGGCATCGCGGACGAACCGAGCGACAGAATAGACGCGCTTGGGGTCGGCGACATCGAGCAGGTGATGCGGGACACGCGCCATTTCGCTCTTGGTGACCTTGCCGGTCCCGAGATCAAGCCCACGGTACACTTGGCGAGAATCAGCGGAAATCACCTCGCCACCGAAGCGTTTCGCAAGCGCGATCGATAGGGCGGTTTTTCCTGACGCTGTTTGCCCAAGCAGAACCACGATCTTTGGCAGATTACTCCCCCCGGCTCGGCGTGCTGGTTTCTCCCGATCCATGGGTGTGATAGTATCGGTGCGAGCGCTCATGCGCAAACCGTTATCCGCTCATCTATGTATTCTATGAACACAGAGCATCATGCATCGCTCGCGATCGGCGATCCGCTTCCGGAGATCGTGACAAATGCCTATCTTCCCGAAACCGATGCGGAAAAGGAGCTCAAATTCCCCTCTATTGCGAAAGGGAAGTGGGCGATCTTCTTCTTCTATCCCGCCGACTTCACTTTCATCTGCCCGACCGAGCTCGAGGAGCTGGCCGGTATGTATGACGAATTCAAGAAAGAGGGCGCGGAGATCTTTGCTGTTTCGACGGACACAGTGTTCGTCCACAAAGCATGGCACGATCATTCGGATGCGATCAAAAGGGTCAAATTCCCAATGCTGGCTGATCCGACCGGAAATATCTGCCGCACATTTGGCACGTATATCGACGCAGAAGGCCTCTCGCTTCGCGGAACGTTCATTGTCGACCCGGACGGCGTCCTGAAGGCGATGGAGGTGAACGATAATTCGATCGGCCGAAGCGGCAAAGAGTTGCTGCGCAAGCTTCGCGCGGCAAAGTTTGTCCGCGAGCACGGCGGGCAGGTCTGTCCGGCAAGCTGGGAGCCGGGAGACGACACGCTCAAGCCCGGTCTTGATCTTGTGGGGAAGATCTAGGGATCACTTTATCGTCAAAGAAAATGCCGCCTCAATCGGGCGGCGTTTTTGATGCGAGTCGGTCGCGGAGTCGCTTGAGGCCGAGGCGAAGCGAAAGCGTGAGCGGGATCGATGCGAGGACGATCCGGGCGCAAGCATGACCAAGAAGCAGGAACGGGGCAAAGATGGCGAGGCGAACGAGTGCGTCGAATGGAATGAAGCGCTTTCCGGCGAATGCTCCCTTCGCGGCATCTGCGGCCCAGACCAGCATGCAGAGCCAGATCACATAAATGGCGAAGGAGAACCAGATGTTCTCAAGGATGAGCGCATACGAGAGCAGCGCGAGAATGGCGGACACGGCCGCGAGCTGGAGGGTATGCACGAGAGTATTCCGTGCGATCTTGCTCGACTCTACGCCTTCTCGCTCAAAAGTCTATCGTCGGCACAAGGGAAGCGAGTGAACCAATCCTCTGGTGCGACAAAAAGCATCGTCGTGTCGTCCTCATACGTCGCGTGCCACCCTTGGGCTTGGAGACGCTCAATGTTCTCGATCCGTCGCGCGCGTCCATCGTCGCGTGAGAGCGAAAGGAAGATCGGAAAGAGCGACCGAGAGAGAAGCGCATCGGGCTTCTGAAGGACGACGCCCTCGACGCAGAGTTGCTTGATCGCTTCGCGCTGCTCGGCCACCGTGCCGATCTCAAAACCAACGGAATGCAGGAGGAGTGAATCGCCGTTCGGGAGCATCCAGTGTGGCATACGACCATCGATATAGACGCGGGGGGCGTTGCGCGCGATGCCAAAATATCCCCCCCATTCGTACGGATGGAGGATGCGCATCCCGGCGTACTCGATTTGATGCGATTCGTAGAATGCCGCGAGGCCCTGCGGATAAGGGATCGCACCCATGAGTGCGGCGAAGCTTGCTATTTGTACGATCACGAATGCGCCCGCTGCAAACGCGCCGAAGAGGAGCGCACGGATCATGCCTAGATCGGGCGGGTAGGCTGCCCAGATCTTGGTGATCTCCGTACGAGCGCGTGTCGCCATTGGGAGAAGCACCGGAAGAAGCGTGATCAAGAACATCGGCGCCATGCGCGCAGCTTTTACAAACGAGACGAAAAAGAACGCGAGAATGAGGAGCTCTCGCGCACGGACCGCTGTGCGAAACTTCCACACGAGAAAGATCGCGACCCCGACCAGGGTCGGCATCAGCGGCTCGAAGTATTGGAACGGCGGCCGCCACTCGGCGATGTATGTGTGCATCGGATCGGATGCGAGCGCGAGCAGGGTTTCGAGATGGATGTGATGGGCGTACGGATTGAGAAATGTCGCAAGAAAGGCGATTCCGAGCGCGAGGGCTTCTCGTGCATGACGTTCGAAGCGTTCGCGGAGCCGGAGTCGATCTTCCCAGATCCCGCCAAGAAACCAGAGCCCCCACAATGCGAATCCAGTGAAAAAACCCGGGTGAAGATTGGCCCAGAGCGCAAAGAATGTTGCTGCGCCGAGCGTCCAGCGTGCATCGGGCGCGCGATCGCCGCGTGCTCGGAGAAATTCGTAGAGGAGGAAGAAGAGCGTCACGGTGACGATCTGCGGACGGACGCCGACGATCGGCAGCATCAAGTAGATCCCGATGGCGACGAGCGAGAGATCAAGAAAATTGCGCGCGCGGAGCGTCCAGACGGCGAAGGGGATGAGCGCAAATGCGGCAAAGGCGATCGCGAGTACGACCCATGCGCCGTTGGCCACACCGACATAATAGAGCGTATCGATGAACCACTCATATTCGATCCACGGGTGGCCTGGGAGAGTCCAGGTCCAGGAATCGGCATAGGGGAGCGTTCCGGAGGCGAGGATGTCCATTCCGGAGTGAATGCGCCACCAGAGATCAGGGTCGATAAGCTGGTACGCGGTACGGAAAAAAGCCCCGAATGCGAGAAAGACGAGGGTGATTTGTGCGAGAGGAAGCCAGCGCTTGAGCGAGGCGGCAATATGCGCAAGTTCGGTCGGCGGCATTGCCCTATGGTACATGGGAGCCGGGGGTTTGGGGAGGGAGAGCGGGCTTTCAAGTCCCACCGCAAGCTCCGTTTGCTAGTGCGGAGGTGGGACCTGCCGATTACTTCGGCAGGCATTTTTCGATCTCGAGGACTCGATAACGAAAAGTCTTTCAAGTTCCACACGGAAGCAAGCAGTTGCTTCCTCTCCGTCACATCGAAAACTTTGTGCCGGAGGTGGGACTTGGTCAGGAGTCACGAAGTCTTTTGTTTCACTTCGCTCACAAAAGCCTGGGTGCTCACGACCCTGCCTCGCGCCTCGCAAAACCTCGGCATTGCTGCGGCTTTCAAGTCCCACCGCAAGCTCCGCTTGCTAGTGCCGGAGGTGGGACTTGAACCCACACCTCTTTCGAGACACGATTTTGAGTCGTGCGCGGCTACCATTACGCCACTCCGGCAAACATCTGATTAACTTCTCAATACTACACCAATCACTTTGCTTCGCGCACGACTTCGTCGATCACGAGTTACTAATTCGCTTCGCTCATAAGTACTCGCAATCCCGCCTCGCCGTCTCGCCGAGCCTCGACATGGCTGCGGCCTTGCGGTGCCCTGAAGCTACGCTTCATTTCTGGCACCTCACGCGGCTACCATTGCGCCACTCCGGCAATACTGTGCAAGCATAAAAGATGCGTTCATCATTTGCAATCATGTCTGTCCGGCGCTGAAATGCGGGAAAGGATATGCTAGAATATCGGCATGTCGGAATTTTTGAACAATGCGATCTTCTGGATCGAAACCGAGAAGATCAAACCGAATCCCTATCAGCCGCGAAAAGAATTT